>NZ_JBEYVJ010000027.1:0-44399 GCF_040643935.1 Kitasatospora sp. NPDC047058
GCGCGGGGCGAGTGGGACTGATCCCACCCGCCCCGCGCCGGACGGGGTGTCAGGCCAGCGGGCCGGTGACCTGCTCGACCGCCTGCACCAGTGCGCCGGAGGCGACC
Source organism: Kitasatospora sp. NPDC047058 (assembly GCF_040643935.1). Taxonomy (NCBI): domain Bacteria; kingdom Bacillati; phylum Actinomycetota; class Actinomycetes; order Kitasatosporales; family Streptomycetaceae; genus Kitasatospora; species Kitasatospora sp. NPDC047058. The sequence continues at coordinate 108 of NZ_JBEYVJ010000027.1, forward strand.
AGCGCCGCCGCGGCCTCCAGGTCCGGCGAGAGGAAGCGGTCGCGGCCGGCGCCGCCGACCCCGGCCTCCCGGGCGGCGGCCATGGCCGCGGCGGAGGCCGGGGCCACCTTGCCGCCCGAGTCCGCCTGCTGACGGATCTCCAGCGCGCGGGAGGCCGCGGTCAGCTCGACGGCGAGGATCCGGCCGAGGTTGTCGACGGCCTGGCGCAGCTTGCGGGCGGCGGACCAGCCCATCGAGACGTGGTCCTCCTGCATCGCGGAGGACGGGATCGAGTCGACCGAGGCCGGCACGGCGAGCCGCTTGTTCTCGCTGACCAGTGCGGCCTGGGTGTACTGGGCGATCATCAGGCCGGAGTCCACGCCCGGGTCGTCGGCCAGGAAGGCCGGCAGGCCGTGCGAGCGGGCCTTGTCGAGCAGCCGGTCGGTGCGGCGCTCGGAGATCGAGCCGAGGTCGGCGGCGGCGATGGCGAGGAAGTCCAGCACGTACGCGACCGGGGCGCCGTGGAAGTTGCCGTTGGACTCGACCCGGCCGTCCGGCAGCACCACCGGGTTGTCCACCGAGGCGGCCAGCTCGCGGGAGGCGACCAGCTGGGCGTGGGCCAGGGTGTCGCGGCCGGCGCCGGCCACCTGGGGGGCGCAGCGGATCGAGTAGGCGTCCTGGACGCGCGGCGCGTCGTCCTGGTGGTGGCCGGTGAGGCCGGAGTCCTTGAGGACGGCCAGCATGTTGGCGGCGGAGAGCGCCTGGCCGGGGTGCGGGCGGATCGGGGCGTGCAGCTCGGGGGCGAGCACCTTGTCGGTGCCGAGCAGCGCCTCCAGGGACATCGCGGCGGTGATGTCGGCGGTGGTGAACAGCCGCTGCAGGTCGGCGATGGCCATCACCAGCATGCCGAGCATGCCGTCGGTGCCGTTGATGAGGGCGAGGCCCTCCTTCTCCAGCAGCTCGACCGGCTCGATGCCGGCCGCGGCGAGCAGCTCGCCGGCGGGCTTCTCGACGCCGTCGGGCCCGGTCGCCACGCCCTCGCCCATCAGCACCAGCGCGCAGTGCGAGAGCGGCGCGAGGTCGCCGGAGCAGCCGAGCGAGCCGAACTCGCGGACGACCGGGGTGATGTCGGCGTTGAGGATGGCGGCCATGGTCTGGGCGACCAGCGGGCGGACACCGGTCCGGCCGGAGGCCAGCGTCTTCATCCGCAGGAACATCAGCGCGCGGACGACCTCGCGCTCCACCGCGGGGCCCATGCCGGCGGCGTGCGAGCGCACCAGCGAGCGCTGCAGCTGGGCGCGGAGCTCGGGGCTGATGTGCCGGACGGCGAGCGCGCCGAAGCCGGTCGAGACGCCGTAGACGGGGCGCGGCTCGGCCGCGAGGGCGTCGATCCGGGCGCGCGCGGCAGCCATCTCGGCGAGCGCGTCGGGGCCGATCTCGACCCGGGCGTTCCCGCGTGCGACGGCCAGCACGTCCTCGGCGCTGACGTCGGCCTTGCCGACCTGGACGAGCGGCGCGTGGGGGGCCGCAGCACTGTGCATATCCATATACACCATCACACCAGGTGAATGGAGATATGACAACAGCTGAGGGCCGGATGGGTCCGGGACACCTCCGAACGGTCCCGGATTTCCTGCCACGGCCACGGTTGGCGCACGCTGTGGGGGTGACAGACGGCACGGAGGTGACGGAGCGATGACGCGGGCGACGGCGCGGCGGCGCGTGATACGGCTGCGGGGAGACGTGCGCAGCGCGCGCCCGGACGCGCTGGCGGCCGAGGAGCCGCTGGAGATCCGGCTCGGCGGCGAGCCGCTCACGGTGACCATGCGGACCCCCGGGCAGGACTTCGACCTGGTGGCGGGCTTCCTGGTCGGCGAGGGCCTGGTGCACGGCGCGGACGCGCTCGCCGCACTGCGCTACTGCGCCGGGACGGACGAGAACGGCGCCAACACCTACAACGTGGTGGACGCGACCCTGCGCACCCCCGGCGCCGTCCCGCTCTCCGCCCACCGCAACCTGCTCACCACCAGCGCCTGCGGCCTCTGCGGCCGGGACACCGTGGACGCCGTCCGCACCCACGTCCGCCACCCGGTCGGCGACGACCCGCTGACCGTCCCGCCCGCCCTGCTGTACGGACTGCCGGACCGGCTGCGGGCGGTGCAACGGACCTTCGAGTCCACCGGCGGCCTGCACGCGGCCGGCCTGTTCGACGGGACGACCGGCGAGCTGCTCTGCGCCCGCGAGGACGTCGGCCGGCACAACGCGGTGGACAAGGTGGTCGGCTGGGCGCTGCGCGCGGGCCGGCTGCCGCTCACCGGGCACGTGCTGCTGGTCAGCGGGCGGGCCTCGTTCGAGCTCACCCAGAAGGCGGCGCTGGCGGGCATCCCGCTGCTGGCGGCGGTCTCCGCCCCCTCCTCGCTCGCGGTGGACCTCGCCGAGGAGCTGGGCCTGACCCTGGTCGGCTTCCTGCGCGGCGAGGGCGCCAACGTCTACACCCGCCCGGACCGGATCACCGGCTGACCCGATCCGGAAACGCCAAGACGATACGTTCCGTCTCGCCTCCCGCTACGATGGCCCCATGGCCCGTCACAGCACCCCCGACCCCAGCCGCCGCAGCGAGCAGAGCCGCACCGCGATCCTCACCGCCGCGGCCGAGCTCGTCGCCGAAATCGGCTTCGCCAAGCTGACCATCGAGAAGATCGCCGCCAGGGCCGGCGTCGGCAAGCAGACCATCTACCGCTGGTGGCCCTCGAAGGGCGCGGTGGTCTTCGACGCCTTCCTCGCCGCCAGCGAGGACACCGGCGGCGGCCTGGCCCTCCCGGAGACCGACGACCTCGCCGCCGACCTCCGTGCCGTCCTGCGGCCGACCGCCGACGAGCTGGCCGGCCCGGCCTTCGACCGCACCGGACGCGCGCTGGTCGCCGAGGTGCTCAACGACCCCGCCCTGCTCCGCGAGTACCGCGAGCGGCTGCTCGACCCGCTGCTCGCCGTCACCCGCACCCGCCTGGAACGCGCCCGCGCGGCCGGCCGGATCGCCCCCGACGCCGACCTCGACCTCGCCGTCGAACTGCTCTACGGCCCGCTGTACTACCGCTGGCTGCACGGCCTCGGCCCGCTCGACCACGCCTACGCCGACCGCCTGGTCCAGGCGGCCCTGCGCGCACTGCAGCCTTGACGGCGAACCACCGCAATGCCCGGCCGGACGCCTTTCAAACCCGGCCTCCTGGTGATTCGATAATAGAGACACGGTTTCCCGACCGGCCGCACCACAACGGTTCGCACATGAACCATTGACGTTTCGAACATCGCGCCTTCGAATGTCGTGAATGCCATGAGCCACGAAACACAGAAGCCGGGGGGCAAGTTCGAACCGCGCAAAGCGCCCCGCCTGGTCCGCCCGCGCCGCGCCGTCCAAGGAGTCGTCAAGCGGACTCGGCGGGCCTTACGCATCCGCTACCTGCGCTTCCTGAGTCGCCGCAAGGTGGTCAAGGTCCGTTACCCCCGCACCTGGTCGTCCCGGCGGAAGTGGCTCACCGTGATTCCGGCGGCCGCATTCCTGACCTTCATCGTCTGGTCCGCATACGTCTTCGGCCGAGGCAGCAAGGGGTGGATCGAGGAACGTTGCAGCAGCAGCGGAGCGTGCGGCGTCCTGCTGGGTTTTCTCACGCCCTTCCTGTCACTGGCCCTTGCGACCTTCGTGTTCCTGGTCTACCGGCGGCGGAAGATCCGAGCGCCGATCGTCCGGAAAGCCCGCCACGATCCGCAGAAGCTGGTACCGACTGCCCGCACACCCGTGGACCAGGTCGTCGGCCGGGAGCAGCTGTGCCAGGTCATCTGCCGGTCCCTCGACGACCACGCCTGCCGGCGCCCGTACCTGCTGGTAGGCAGTGTCGGCGCCGGGAAGACCGCCGTACTCGTCCAACTCACCCACATGCTGGCGCAGCAGCACCGCGTCCCCGTGCCGGTCCGGCTGCGCGACGTCGGCCGGAACGGCACCCGGCTGGACTTCCGGGAGCTGGCACGGAAGCGGTTCGCCGAGGAGGCCGACCCGGGGGGCCTGCTCTCCTCCGAACAGGCCGACAGGGTCTGGCGGCAACTCTGCAACGACGGCCACGCCGTGGTCCTCGCGGACGGACTGGAGGAAGCGATGGCTTCCGACGGTGACAGCCATGATCGGGACAACGTCATCCGGACCGCCATCCAGGACGCCAAACGACAAAACCTCCCCCTGGTCATCGCTTCCCGGCCGCACGCACCGCTGGAGGCGACCGTTGCGTCCATCATCGACCTGGAACCCCTCTCCGAGGAGGCCGCACTCGACTTCCTGTCCCGGGACGACCCCCGGCCCGATGGCAAGCGGCTGGACTGGATCGTGGAGACCGCCGTGGTCAGCGAGTCGCCGCTGTACATGGAGATCGCCCGACAACTGCGCCAGCACCACCTGCTGGACCACCTCGACCAGGGCAAGGCCAGGGAGCGGCTCAACACCCGCACACGCGACCGCTCGGCACTGCGGCTCAACCTGCTGACCACCTGGGAGACCGCCCTCGTCAAGGGACATCTGCGCGAGGACGTGGCCCTGACCGAGCAGGAGCGCAGGGAGACCGTAGAGGTGATCTCGATACTCGCCGCACTCGGCCTGCTGGAGGACGGCCTGGAGGTGGACTTCGGCGACCTGCTCGGCGAACCGGACGGATGGAAAGACTCGGCGCGGCACCTACTCCGCGAGAGGCTGGCGAAGCAGAACCCGTCCGTGGCCGCCTGGGACTACACGAGTGTCCTCGCCCTCCACGCCACCCGGGGCGAGCTTCTCGGCCTGGTGGAGACGCACGGCGACAAGGTGCGTTTCCCGCACAGCATCGTCCAGGCCTATCTCGGCTCACGGCACCTCGGCGAGCTCTGGCCCGAGGTCGAGCAGGCTCTCGGAAGCGAGCACCTGAGCCGGGAGCTGCTCATCGCCCTGGTCCTGCGGGCCTGTTGCGACGCTCCGGGAACGACCGCGGGGGTCGCCTGGAAACTTGATAGGGCAGCGAAGGATCGCGCCGACCCCAAGGCCCTAGACCTCTTCGCTGCGGCCCTGGAGGTGGACCTGCACGCGCAGCAAGCCAGCCCCCGAGGCCGGAGCCATCATCGCGACATCGCACAGCACATCGACGAGAACTGGCTGAAGATCGACTCGCAGGACCGCCGGACCCTCGACGAGGCCAGAGAACGGCTGATCCACCGCTTCGGAGAGGTGCTCCGCGAGATCAGCCGCCTCCAGGAGCGCAGGCTCTGGCCTGCCAGCCTGAACCCCGCCTACGACGAGTTCTTCCACATCGCGATCAAGGAACGGTCCTACGCTCTGCGACTCGCCATCACCCAGGAGATCGGCGCGGGCGGCGATCCGGCCTTCCACGCGGTCCGCGAACTGGTCCGCGCGAAGGATGCGGAGAACCTTGATCCGGTGACGGCATACCAGGAGAAGATGGCGAACGAACGCGAGCGTGAACACGCGGCCAGCGATGCGTCGGTCCGCCAAGGCGGCAATACGGAGCAGCGGCAGCAGAAGTACGAAGGCGAGGTCAAACGGGCCTACGAGGCCAAGCAGGACATCTGGCGCGAGTACGCCACCCGGGCCTGGCTGATACCCATGCTCGTGGGCTCGGTCAGCATCGAGCGCCGGGCGGACGCCCAGGAGCGGCTGGGCGCCTGGCTCAGCCACCTCGACCCGGCGCGGTGCCCGGGCGGCCGCGCGGACCTGCCGCTGTCCTTCGAGGTGGCCCTGGCCCAGGGGTTCAAGAGTGCGGCCAACCGCCGGCTGCGCCACCCCCACACGAACAACGAAACCCGCGGATTCCTCATCGAGCAGGCCGAGGTCATGCTCGCCCGGTCGCGATTCTGGTTCTCCCAGCTCACCCTGATCCATGCGCTCTGCCTCTGGGAGCTGCCCGACCACTCCGGCCAGGCCTCCGAGGACGAGCGGGAAACCGGTGACGGCGAGAAGTCTCCGCCGATCGCCGACGCGCCGCGGGCGGCCGTGCAGCGCTGGGTCCGCCTGGCCGGCAGCGAACGGGCACCCGCCGACCGCCGACCGGAGGACCAGGCCCGCCACGATACCCGCGAGCGCCTGCATCCCTTCGTGGCCCGCGCGGCCCATCTCGCCATCCTGGCTCTGGAGACGGGGCGCCCCGAGCAGTACATCTGGATCGACGAGAAAGGTGCGATGGAGAAGGTCGGCTCCGACCCCGGCGATCCGCAATCCTCCCGCCAGCACAACCTCTGGATCCCGCCATCGGTCGGCTGGAGCACCCTCGACCCACGGGCCCAGCAGCTGCTCGCCGATGTCCTCCTGCTGCTCAACCTCGCCGAGCGCTGCGGCGATCCGGACGCGGTGGAGGGGCGGCTGGAGCGCGCCCGGCGCAACTCCCTGCCGCCCTGCCTGACCGACGACCGCTCACCGCTACACCCCGGCCACACCGTTGGGATGGCGAGGATCGCCGCACCCGGCAGCACCTGCCCCCGCAACTGCCCGTTCGAGCTGTGCCCCTACCCGCCGAAGGGCGAGCTGCCCCGCGCCGAGCTGACCGAGGTCTTCTGCCTCCAGCAGCAGGCTCTGGTGCGCTGGCGCCGCGGGTCGTTCTACGCACTCACCCGCAAACGCGCTCCCTGGCAGGACATGACGGGCAAGGACCTGCAGCGCTTCTGGAGCGCCATGGCAGCCCGGACCCGCGCGCCCGATCCCCGGCCCACGGCGAGGACCCGCCCTGCGCACAGATTCCGGAGGGAGCGCCAGAAGGCTCAGTGACGGCGCATGCGGCGGACCAGGAGCACGACCAGGGTGACGAGCACGATGAGCAGCACCACGGCCACCACGGCGCCGATGATCTTGCCGACGAGCTTGTCGAAGAAGCCCTTCTTCTTTTTCTTGGACTTGGACTTCGACGACCCCGCCAGCTGCACCGCCTGGTGCGAGTCGGCCGACTGAGCCCCGGCGGCCTGCGCGGCGGCCGGGACGGAGGTCGTCGTCACGGCGGCGGCCGAGCCCCCGCGCGCCACCGTGCTCACCGCGGCGGCCTGGGCGGGTGCGGCCACCGCCGCGGCACCGCCGAAGGCCAGCACGGCGGCCACCCCGGCACTCGTCAGACGTCTGCGCACAGCTCAACCCCCCGATCCGGCCGGGGCACCGTGCCCGCCGACCGCCGACACCATCCCACGGCGGCCGGACGGCGCCCAGCCCGGGGAGGCGATCGCGACCACTCCGGTACACCGCGGTCACCGAACCGGCACATCGGCCGGTCCCGGCCCGCCGGTCAGCTCAGCGGGGGCGAGGTGGGGCCGGCCAGGGCCACCGCGACCAGGGCGCGCATGGCCGCGGCGGCCTGGCCCAGCGGGAGGGTGGCGTCGTCGGCGAACAGCTCGACCAGCCAGCCCCCGGCGGCGTTCTGGCCGCCGGCGGCGACCATCCCGCGGTAGCCGGAGACCACCAGCATGGCCTCCTCGGCCGGGTCGTTGCCCGCCGCGCCCGCCCGCAGCGCGAAGGCGCCGCCGAGGACGGCCTGCCGGGTCATCGGATAGTGCCGCAGGTCGAAGACGGCGTCCGGGGCCTCGATCTGGGCCCGCTGGGTCTCCGCCCGGTTGCTGCTGGGCCCGCTGGTCATCCGGTAGACGGCGTGCTGGACCGTCCGCATCAGCTGCGAACCGGGCGGCACGTACGAGACCCACCAGCCGACCGCGTCCAGCAGCCGTGCCGAGGTCTCCGCGACGACGCCGAGCTTGCCCATGGTGTCGGCGGGGTGGACGGAGCGGGCCGAGCCGTGCTGGTCGAGGGCCGCGAGCACCGCGGTGAGCAGCTGGCCCGGATCGGCACTGTGCGCGGCGCCGCGGAACCGCCGCCGGTCGCCGGCCCCGGCCCGGCCGTTGCCGCGGCCGCGGGCGTCGGCCCGGTGGTGCGGGTCGGCGGCGTCGGCGAGCAGCACGGTCGGGTCGGGCGAGAACCCGGGCCCGTGGCTGCGCCCGGCGACCACCGGGTGGGCCGAGCGGGCGGCCTTGGCCCGGTACTGGGCCGCGTCGGCGAGCCGGAACAGCCGGTCCGCGGTGGTGACCGGGCCGATCGAGTCCCCGGTGGAGGCGACCCCGCAGGCGACGCCCTCGCCGTCGGCGAGCGCGAGGGCCCGCGCACACAGTTCCTCGGCGACGGCGACCACCTCGTCCGCCTTCTGGCCCTCCACCAGCAGGCAGAACTCGTCGCCGCCGAGCCGGGCGGCGAGCGAGCCGGGCAGCTTGGCGGCGGCCAGCGACAGCTGGTGGGCGAAGCGTTCCAGCAGCCGGTCGCCCATCTCGTGGCCGAGCTGGTCGTTGACCCGCTTCAGGCCGTTGACGTCGCAGACCACCAGCGAGACGACGGTGTTGTCCTTGTTGTGCGCCGCCAGCGCGCCCTCCAGCCGGGCGTCCACCGCGCGCCGGTTGGCCAGCCCGGTGAGCGGGTCGGAGAAGGCGAGCTTGCGCAGGTCGGCGAGGCGCTCGGTCTGGGCGAGGCCGGCCGAGATCTGGGCGGCGAGCAGCGTCGCGTAGTCCGCGTCGGCCTCGGTGAACTCGGCCTGCCCGACGGTCCGGGCCAGGTAGAGCTCGCCCCAGGCCTGCCCGTGCAGCACGATCGGGGCGACCACGCAGCACGCCCGGCCGCGCCGGCGCAGCGCCGCGGCGCGCTCCTGGCAGTACGCGCCGGCGGTCGGGTGCGCGTGCCCGGTGTGCGGCTCGGAGTTCTCCGCCGACTGGAGCCAGGCGCGCGGGAGGCGGCCGGTGGTCCAGCGCTCCTCCAGGTAGGTGACGATCTCCGGGAAGTCGGCCACCGGGTAGGACTCGTCCTCCGGCAGCTCCTCCTCCCCCGGTGCCAGCTCGCCGTGGTTGACCAGCACCCGCAGCCGGCCGGACTCGCGGTCCCAGACCGAGACCGCCGCCATGGTGGCGCCGAGCGCCTCGGTGGCCCGGACGGCGGCGGCCCGGACGGCCTCCAGCGGGGTGAGGGCGCCCGCCATGTCCTGGGCGAGCTCGACGACGGACCTCAGGCGCAGGTCGGGGGCGGCCGGCCGCTGCGGCCGGTCGAAGCCGCGGTCCGTCATGATCGCCTCGCTGCTCACCGGCTCGCCTCGCTCCCTGTGCTCGGTCCTGCCCGGCCCCGTCGCGGACCCCTGCCGGGACCCGCGCCCGTCGGGAGGCTGCACCCGCCCGGTGCACCCGTCCGGCCGCTTGCACCAAGACTATGGCGGTTTCATTCGGTTATGCCCCGTTTGCCGGGAAAGGATCAGGGCACCCGTACGGGTTTCAACCGTTCGGCCACCCCGCGCCGTTGCCCGGCCGGACCGCACCGCCGCCCGACCGCACCGCGCGTAGCCGTACCGGGCCGGGCCGGGCCGGGCCGTACCGGGCCGTACCGGGCCGGACAGAACCTAATCCCCGCGCAGCCGCCGGGAGAGCAGCCACGGCTCGACCAGCCCGAGCCCGCGCACCGGGCGGCGCCACATCGGCTGCAGGTTGAACCGGTGCCCGGCGTCCGGCCCCGGCACCGGCAGGCCGGAGGCGTGCAGCCCGGCCGCGGCCGAGAGCGCCTCGGCCAGGCCCGGCCCCTCCGCGTCGGCCGGGGCCACGCTGCCGTTCTGCTCCAGCGCGGCGGCGAAGTCGCCGTCGAGGAGGACGGCGTCCTTGGGCGCGATCGAGGTGAGCCGGCTGGCCAGGTTGACCGTGGTGCCGAAGACGTCGCCCATCCGCGAGGTGACGGTGCCGAAGGCCATGCCGACCCGCAGCGCGGGGATGGTGTCGTCCTCGGCCAGCGCCTCGATCAGGCTCAGCGCGATCTCGGCGGCGGTCACCGGGTCCTCGGAGACGAAGAGGATCTCGTCGCCGAGGGTCTTGATCACCCGGCCGCCCTGGCCGGCGATCAGGTCGGAGCAGGTGTTCTCGAAGGTCTCGACGAGCTCGCCGAGCTCCTCCTCCTCCAGCCGGCGGGAGAGCCGGGTGAAGCCGACCAGGTCGGCGAAGCCCACGGCGAGCCGGCCGCTGGTGATCTCGGCGTCCTCGGCGGCCTGCACCACCCGGCCGGTGACGGCGGCCAGCTGCCGGCGCCAGACGTAGACCAGGAACTGCTCCAGCTCCGGCAGCAGCAGCTCCACCAGTGGGTACGCCACCTCGGCACGGGTCAGGCCCGGCTCGACCGACTGGGTGAGGTTCTCCAGGAAGGTGTCCATCTGCCAGCCGGCCAGCCGGGCCGTGGTCTGCCCGGTGGAACGCGCCACCTGGATCGCCATCGACTCGCTGAGCAGACCCGACTCCACCAGTCCTGCCAGCCGGCGCAGCGCGATCACGTCGCCGTCGGTGAGCGCCCGGGACTGCCCGATGTCCGGGAAGCCCATCGCCCGCCAGAACCGGGTGGCCAGCTCCATCGGGACGTCGGCGGCGCGCGCGGCCTGGTACGGGGTGTAGCGGCGTGGTGCGTCCAGGATCAGGCGTTCCAGATCGAGCGCGACCGTCTGGTCGTGGGTGCCCGCCGTCTCGCCGCTGCTGCCGTCCTCTGCCACCGGTCCGTCCCCGTGCGGTCGCCGCACTTGCCTCGTGTCCTGCCTGTCCGGGCGCGCCCGCCACCCGGCGGGCAGTGGCGCGCCTCACACCGCTGCCGGGTTGAATATTCGCACGGAATCCCGCGATCCGGGGCATCCGCCCGGGTCAAGGGGAGGTGAAGCCTCCCCCGGGGGCGCAGCGCTACCGGGGCTCGGGGCGCACGTGCACGACGTCGCCCGCGCCGACCGCCCGCCGGGCGCCGTCGGGGGTGCGGACCACCAGCCGGCCGTCGCCGTCGATCGCCACCGCCTCGCCGGCCAGCTCCCGGTCGCCGGGCAGGAGGACCCTGACCTCCCGCCCGAGGGTGGTGCAGCGGTCCGCGTACGCGGGCAGCAGGCCGCTGGCGTGCGGGTCGCCGGCGGCGGCCGTCCACTCCGTGTACAGCCCGGCGAACTCGCGCAGCAGGGCGCGCAGCAGGATGGCCCGGTCGGCCACGGCCGCGCCGGCCAGCGCCAGCGAGGCGGCGGCGGGGACGGGCAGCTCGGCCGCGCGGAGCGAGACGTTGATGCCCAGGCCCGCCACCACCGCGCCGCCACTCAGCTCGGTGAGGATGCCGCCGATCTTCCGCTCGGCGCCGTCGATCTCCACCTGGAGGTCGTTCGGCCACTTGAGGCCGACCTCGACCTCGGCGACCCGGTTCAGCGTGGCGGCCGCGGCGACGCCGACCAGGATCGGCAGCCAGCCGTACCGTTCGACGGGCACGTCGTCCGGACGGAGCAGCACCGAGAGGAAGAGGCCCGAGCGGGTCGGTGCCGTCCACTGCCGCTCCAGCCGCCCGCGCCCGGCGCTCTGCGCCTCGGCGACCAGCACGGCCCCCTGCGGCGCGCCCTCCCTGGCGCGCGCGGCCAGGTCGCTGTTGGTGGAGCCGGTCTCGGTGACGACGTCCAGCGAGGTCCAGAGCCCGCCCGGGACCAGCAGGTCGTGGCGCAGCGCCTCGGCGTCCAGCGGCGGCCGGTCCAGATCGGTCCAGGGCGACGGCCCGGTGTGGCCGAAGCCGCGCAGTCCACTGCGGCGGGGGGTCTCTGAGGTCATGCGGCTCACAGTAGAGGGGCCCGTCCGGCAATTCGCGTCGGACCGGCGCGCCGCGCCCGGGCCGCCGGTCGCGCCCCCGCAGGCCGTAGGCCGCCTTATCGTCCCGCATAACGGGCGTTGACCACAGTGTGTCGCTGGCCATAACCGCAGGACGTTACGTCTGCCCTCCGTGCTGGCTACGCTACCCAACGGTAGTTCGTTGCGCCGCGCTGCCCTCGTGCGCGGGTCCCCATCCTGGCCCGTGCAGCACCTAACGGGTCGCGGCCCATGGATCAGGGAGAGCCCACCGGATGACCGAGGCGCCGTACGACCCCCACACCACCGCCGGCAAGCTCGCCGACCTGCGGCGCAGGATCGACGAGGCGGTGCACTCCGGCTCCGCCAAGGCCGTGGAGAAGCAGCACGCCAAGGGCAAGCTGACCGCCCGTGAGCGCGTGGCCGAGCTGCTGGACGAGGACTCCTTCGTCGAGTTCGACGAGTTCGCCCGGCACCGCTCCACCAACTTCGGGCAGGAGAAGAACCGCCCGTACGGCGACGGCGTCGTCACCGGCTACGGCACCATCGACGGCCGCCAGGTGGCCGTCTTCGCCCAGGACTTCACCGTCTTCGGCGGCTCCCTCGGCGAGGTCTTCGGCGAGAAGATCGTCAAGGTGATGGACTTCGCGCTGAAGACCGGCTGCCCGGTCATCGGCATCAACGACTCCGGCGGCGCCCGGATCCAGGAGGGCGTGGTCTCCCTCGGCCTGTACGGCGAGATCTTCCGCCGCAACGTGCACGCCTCCGGTGTGATCCCGCAGATCTCGCTGATCATGGGCCCCTGCGCGGGCGGCGCGGTGTACTCCCCCGCGATCACCGACTTCGTGGTGATGGCCGACCAGACCTCGCACATGTTCATCACCGGCCCGGACGTGATCAAGACCGTCACGGGCGAGGACGTCGGCATGGAGGAGCTGGGCGGCGCGCGCACCCACAACACCAAGTCCGGCAATGCGCACTACCTGGCCACGGACGAGAAGGAGGCGGTCGAGTACGTCAAGAGCCTGCTCTCGTACCTGCCCTCCAACAACCTCTCCGACCCGCCGTCCTTCCCGGAGGAGGCGGACCTCACGGTCACCGACGAGGACCTCGAACTCGACACCCTCGTGCCGGACTCGGCGAACCAGCCGTACGACATGCACAAGGTGATCGAGCACGTCCTGGACGACGGCGAGTTCCTGGAGACCCAGCCGCTGTACGCGGGCAACATCATCACCGGCTTCGGCCGGGTCGAGGGCCACCCGGTCGGCATCGTCGGCAGCCAGCCGATGGACCTGGCCGGCTGCCTGGACATCAACGCGAGCGAGAAGGCCGCCCGGTTCATCCGGACCTGCGACTCCTTCAACATCCCGGTGCTGACCTTCGTCGACGTGCCCGGCTTCCTGCCCGGCACCGAGCAGGAGTGGGACGGCATCATCCGCCGCGGCGCCAAGCTGATCTACGCGTACGCCGAGGCGACCGTCCCGCTGATCACCGTGATCACCCGCAAGGCCTTCGGCGGCGCGTACGACGTCATGGGCTCCAAGCACCTCGGCGCCGACCTCAACCTGGCGTGGCCGACCGCCCAGATCGCGGTGATGGGTGCGCAGGGCGCGGCCAACATCGTCTACCGCCGCGAGCTGGCCGAGGCGGCCGCGGCCGGCGAGGACGTCGACGCCCGCCGGGCCGAGCTGGTCGCCGAGTACGAGGACACCCTGCTGAACCCGTACCTGGCCGCCGAGCGCGGCTACGTGGACGCCGTCATCGCGCCGAGCGAGACCCGCCGGCACATCGTCCGCGGCCTGCGGGCGCTGCGCGGCAAGCGCGAGGTCCTGCCGCCGAAGAAGCACGGCAACATCCCCCTGTGAGCACCCTTACCGAGAAGCGGCCGTCGCGAGAGGATTGAGCCATGGCCCCGATCCACGTGCTGCACGGGCAGCCGACCCCCGAGGAGCTGGCCACCGTCCTGGCGGTGGTCCAGTCCCGGGCCGCCGCCGCACAGGCCGCCGCCGAGGCGGCCCGGCGTGCCGGTGCCGGCCCGGACTCCGCCTGGAACGACCGCGCCCGCCGGCTGCGCGGCACCCCGCGCCCCGGCGTCAACGCCTGGCGCACCTCCGGCTGGGCGGGTTAGCCCGGCGCATACGCGGAGTGGGAGGCCGGGCCGGCTTCCCACTCCGCGTATGCGTGTCCTCCGTGTGCGCCCGGATTGCCCCGGAAGCTGAGTACGGATACTCAGGCGTCACGGCGGCCCCGCGGCGCACCCTGGAGGGGTGCTCTGGTCAGACCCCCGCGACGAGCCCTCCCCCGAGGCCCGGCGGATGCAGGAGAAACTGCACCGCGCCGGCCGTGTGCTCGCCGCCTTCGTCCTGGTGATCGCCGTTCTGCTGATGATCTGAACGGACACCCCCGGCACCTCGGTGACCCCCTACCCTGGTGGGCATGACCGACCGCCGCACCCTCGTGCTCGCCTCCGCCTCCCCCGCCCGCCTCGGGCTGCTGCGCCAGGCGGGCCTCGACCCGCGGGTGGTGGTCAGCGGCGTCGACGAGGACGCCGTCACCGCCGCCACCCCCGGCGAGCTCGCGCTCGTCCTGGCCGAGGCCAAGGCCAAGGCGGTCGCCGCCGAACTGACCGGCGGCGAGCTGGTGATCGGCTGCGACTCGGTGCTGGAGCTGGACGGCCTCGCCCTCGGCAAGCCCGCCGACGCCGCCGAGGCGCTGGCCCGCTGGCAGTCGATGCGCGGCCGCTCGGGCGTGCTGCGCACCGGTCACTGCGTGATCGACACCGTGACCGGCGAGCAGTCGTCCGCCACCGCCTCCACCACGGTCCGCTTCGGCACCCCGGACGACGCCGAGGTCGCCGCCTACATCGCCTCCGGCGAGCCGCTGCACGTGGCCGGCGCGTTCACCCTGGACGGCCGCTCGGCGCCGTTCGTCGAGGGCATCGACGGCGACCCGGGCAACGTCATCGGCCTCTCGCTGCCGCTGCTGCGCTCGCTCCTCGCCGGCCTGGGTGTCCGCATCACCGACCTCTGGGCCTGACCCTCCCCCGGGTCACCCCGCCGCCGGGGCGTGCTGCGCCAGGAAGGCCAGCACGTCCGGCAGCGCGCCGTCCGCCAGCAGCCCGGCGCCGTGGTTGCCGCCCGGGTAGACCTTGAGCGCCTTCCCCGCGGCCACCGCGGCCGCGTGCAGGTCCTCGGCGTCCTGGGCGAACGGGGAGTCGCTCTCCTCGACGGCGAAGAACTCCGGCACCTGCGAGGTCCGCACCGCCTTGTCGGCGTCGTCGCCCTGGTACTTCGCCGGGCCGCTGAGCGAGACCACGGCGACGACCGGCAGCGGGGACGGTGCGGCGGCGGCGACCAGCGAGCCGGTGCCGCCCTTGGACGCGCCGACCAGGACGACCTTCGTCGCACCCTTGCCCTGCAGCCACTTCATCGCGAACGGCAGGTCCGTCACCGGGCTGCCGGGCACCTCGGTGGCCAGCACGGCGTACCCGGCCCTGGTGAACGCGGGGAAGTACGGCAGGAACTCGCAGAGCGAGCCGTCCTTCTGGTGCGAGAAGACCACCGCGACCTTGCCGGGGCCGGAGTCGGCGCCCCGGTAGTAGCCCGGCCGGGTGCCCGAGACGGCCGGCACGTCGACGCTGCCGTCCCGCGCCTGCTCGGCGCTGAGGCACCCGAAGGTTCGCGCCGGGCTGCTGCCGGTGGCGGATGCCGGGGGCGCCGCCTTCGCCCCGGCACCACTGCCGGAACCACCCGAACTGCCGCAGCCGGCCGTCGCCAGCACCCCGCACACGGTGGCCGCGACCGCCAACTTCCACCTGGAGAGCGTCATTTGATGCACGCTAGAAGCACGTGCCATGACCGTCAATGGTCCGGAACGGCCAACCGCCGTTAGGGTCTGTCTTCAAACTCCCGTCGTCCGCCCAGACGCCGCCCGGCAGGCGGGAGTTTGAAGACAGACCCTAGGCTGACGGCCGTTCGAACGGGGGAGGTGACGGGCGGATGACCGACAGTCTGCTCAACGTGCTGCTGGGGCTGGTGGCCAGCGCGATCAGCGCCGGGCTGGGCTGGCTCGCGCAGAACCTGCGGCGGAGACGGCGGCTGGAGCGGGTCCGCGCGTTCTTCGGCCTGCCGGCCGGCAGCGAGTGCCTGCTGGTGGTGAACCGGCACACCGCCTCGGCCAGCGGCAAGAGCGTCTCGCGCAACGACGTGTTCGCGCTGATGGAGCTGGCCGCGCTGGTCAAGGAGTGCGGCGCCCAGGCCGACCTGGTCGGCCACGAGGACGTCCGTCAGGGGCTGGGCCACAAGGCCGAGTTCTGCCTCGGCGGCCCGTCCAGCAACGACCGGACGGCGGCGCACCTGGCCTCCTGGCTGCCCGGGGTGACGTTCCACCAGGACGTTTCCGGCAGCATCCCGGAGCTGTCGCTGGCGGTGGGCGGCGAGGAGTACCGGTACGAGTCCGAGTCCGAGCCCTCCGGCGGCCGGGCCTTCGTCCTGCTCGCCCGGCTGCGCCCCTCGCCCGAGGGCCGGCCGGCCTTCCTGGTCTCCGGGCAGACCGCCGTCTCCAACCACGCCGCCGTGCGGTACCTGGTCGCCAACCACCGGCGGCTCGCCCGGCGGTACGGCGCGGACGGCACCTTCGCCCTGGTCCTCAAGGTCGTCAACCCGCGGGCGTACGGTCCTGACGTGGTCGAGCTGACCGCCGACGTGACCGCCCGGGCACTGGAGCGGCCGGCCGCCACGGCTCCCGCGGCTTAGGGTCTGATCCGGCGGGATCCGCCGGACGGCCCTGAGTGTGGCCAAGGCCACCGCGTCGCCGCGCGGGCCCGTCACCGACCGCGAGGAGCGCCCTCCGGCGGGGGCACCGGCCACCACCTGCGGAGACCCCCGGCGACCCGCGGAACGGCCCGCCGGACGCATCACCCTCCGTGTGGGATAGTTCACAACCTGGGGCTACTCGCCGGTACCACCCAGAAATCCATAAACTCGACCAGGTTCAAGAAGGGAGCCACAGTGCGCAAGGTGCTCATCGCCAACCGCGGGGAAATCGCCGTCCGCGTCGCCCGTGCCTGCTCGGACGCCGGTATCGCCAGCGTCGCCGTCTACGCCGAGCCGGACCGGGATGCGCTGCACGTCCGCGCGGCCGACGAGGCTTACGCGCTGGGCGGCGACACCCCGGGTACCAGTTACCTCGACATCGCGAAGGTCCTGAAGGCCGCCGCCGACTCGGGTGCGGACGCCGTCCACCCCGGCTACGGCTTCCTGTCGGAGAACGCCGACTTCGCCCAGGCCGTCATCGACGCGGGTCTGACCTGGATCGGCCCGCCGCCGCAGGCCATCCGCGACCTCGGTGACAAGGTCACCGCCCGGCACGTGGCGCAGCGCGCCGGTGCCCCGCTGGTGGCCGGCACGCCGGACCCGGTCACGGGTGCCGACGAGGTCGTCGTCTTCGCGCAGGAGCACGGTCTGCCGGTCGCCATCAAGGCGGCCTTCGGCGGCGGCGGCCGCGGCCTCAAGGTCGCCCGCACGCTGGAGGAGATCCCGGAGCTGTACGAGTCCGCCGTGCGCGAGGCGGTCGCCGCCTTCGGTCGCGGCGAGTGCTTCGTCGAGCGCTACCTGGACAACCCGCGGCACGTCGAGACCCAGTGCCTCGCCGACAAGCACGGCAACGTGGTGGTCGTCTCGACCCGTGACTGCTCGCTGCAGCGCCGGCACCAGAAGCTCGTCGAGGAGGCCCCCGCGCCGTTCCTCACCGCCGAGCAGAACGCCGAGCTGTACCGGGCGTCCAAGGCCATCCTGAAGGAGGCCGGCTACGTCGGCGCCGGGACCTGCGAGTTCCTGGTGGCGCTGGACGGCACGATCTCCTTCCTGGAGGTCAACACCCGTCTGCAGGTGGAGCACCCGGTCACCGAGGAGGTCACCGGCCTCGACCTGGTCCGCGAGATGTTCCGGATCGCCGACGGCGAGGAGCTGGGCTACGGCGACCCGGAGGTCCGCGGCCACTCGTTCGAGTTCCGCATCAACGGCGAGGACCCGGGCCGCAACTTCCTGCCCGCGCCCGGCACCGTCACGCTGTTCGCGCCGCCGTCCGGCCCGGGCGTGCGGCTGGACTCGGGCGTGGAGACCGGTTCGGTCATCGGCCCGGCCTGGGACTCCCTGCTGGCCAAGCTGATCGTCTCCGGCCGCGACCGCAAGCAGGCCCTGGAGCGGGCCAGGCGTGCGCTGAACGAGTTCAAGGTGGAGGGCATGGCCACCGCCATCCCGTTCCACCAGGCGGTCGTCACCGACCCGGCGTTCGCGCCCGAGGTGCACGGCGGCGACGGGCCGTTCAAGGTCTACACCCGGTGGATCGAGACCGAGTTCGACAACACCATCCCGGCGTTCGCGGGTGCGGCCGGCGAGGGCGAGGAGGCCGAGGGCCGCGAGACCGTCGTGGTCGAGGTCGGCGGCAAGCGGATCGAGGTCTCGCTGCCGTCCTCGCTGGGCGTCTCGGCCGCTCCGGCGGCGGGCGCGGCCGGTGCCGCGAAGGCCAAGCGCCGGGTCGGCACCAAGAAGGCCGGCTCCGCGGTCAGCGGTGACACGCTGGCCTCGCCGATGCAGGGCACGATCGTCAAGGTCGCCGTCGAGGAGGGCCAGGTCGTCGCCGAGGGCGAGCTGATCGTCGTCCTGGAGGCGATGAAGATGGAGCAGCCGCTGAACGCGCACAAGGCGGGCACCGTGGTCGGCCTCAAGGCCGAGGTCGGCGCCAGCGTCTCCAGCGGCGCGGCCCTGTGCGAGATCAAGGACTGACGCGGCGCTGCGTCGGGTCCTGACGCAGGTCTGACCGCCGGACCGGTCCGTACGCCCCTCGGGGTGTGCGGACCGGTTCGCTTTTCCGGGAGTGGCGCCGGGGACGGGCCCCGGGCCCGGGCCGGACGGGCCCCGGGCCAGGGCCCTACCGCGCGCGGGGGACGGTGCCCAGCTCGGCGAGCCGGACCGGCAGCGCCCCTCCGGGGCCGGCGGGGCCGCCGTGCGCGCCGGGACGGCGCTGTCCCGGCAGCGGGGCGCCACCGGGCGGCGGGGCGGCCCGGCGGGGCAGCGGGCCGGGCTGGGTCTGGTGCACCGGGCCGCTGCCGGTGCCGTGCACCGGGGCGTCCCCCGCGGGGGCGGCGCCGAGCGGTGCGAGGTCGATCTGCACCCCGCAGTCGGCCAGCGCGTCCAGCTCGCGGGCGGTGGTGTCGTCGGAGGTCGCGTGCTCGTCGGTGACCAGCCGGGTGATGGTCTCGGTCGGCACGGTCTGGAACATGGTGTCCGCGCCGAGCTTGGTGTGGTCGGCGAGGACGATGACCTCGGCGGCCGACTGCACCAGAGCCCGGTCCACGCTCGCGGAGAGCATGTTCGTGGTCGACAGGCCGCGTTCGGCCGTCAGCCCGCTGCCGGAGATGAACGCCTTCGAGACCCGCAGCCCGTGCAGCGACTGCTCGGCCCCGCTGCCCACCAGGGCGTAGTTGGAGCCGCGCAGGGTGCCGCCGGTCATCACCACCTCGACCCGGTTGGCGTGCGCCAGCGCCTGGGCGACCAGCAGCGAGTTGGTGACCACCGTCAGCCCGGGCACCCTGGCCAGTCTGCGGGCCAGTTCCTGGGTGGTGGTACCGGCGCCGACGACCACGGCGTCGCCCTCCTCCACCAGACCCGCGGCGAGATCGGCGATGGCGCTCTTCTCGGCCGCGGAGAGGTGGGTCTTCTGCGGGTAGCCGGGTTCGCGGCTGAAGCCGCCGGGGAGCACCGCACCGCCGTGCCGGCGGTCGAGGAGCCCTTCTGCCTCCAGCGCCCGTACGTCCCGGCGCACGGTCACTTCGGAGGTCTGGACGACGCGGGCCAGTTCGCGGAGCGACACGGCTCCGTTGGCGCGCACCATTTCGAGGATCAACTGGCGACGTTCTGCTGCAAACACAGAACCGACGGTAACCTGCGTGACCGTCTGCTTTCAGGCGTTTGCAGCTGGTAGCGGGAATTGCTCACGCCCGAGCGGCGCGTGACCGTACAATTCGCGCCGTCGGAGGTCCGGAACTGCGCCCGCCGTCCGGGTGACTCCCCGGGGTGCGCGAAGGGCGGCCGCCCACCGGCAGCCGCCCTCAACTTCGCGTCGGACGCTCAGTTTTCGCCCTCGGCCCGCTTGCGGATGTGGAGCTGGCGGGCGGCCTCGGCGGTCGAGCCGGACACCGACGGGTAGACGGTGAAGGCGCTGGCCACCTGTTCGACCGTCAGATTGGCGTCCACCGCGAGCGCGATCGGGTGGATCAGCTCGCTGGCGCGCGGGGCGACCACCACGCCGCCGACCACGATGCCGGTGCCCGGGCGGCAGAACAGCTTCACGAAGCCGTCCCGGATGCCCTGCATCTTGGCCCGCGGGTTGCCGCGCAGCGGCAGCTTCACCTCGACCGCGTCCATCTTGCCGCACTTCACGTCGGCGTCGGTGTAGCCGACGGTGGCGATCTCCGGGTCGGTGAAGACGTTGGAGGCCACGGTCTTCAGGTTCAGCGGCTGCACCGCGTCGCCGAGCGCGTGGTACATCGCGATCCGGCCCTGCATGGCCGCGACCGAGGCGAGCATGAAGACGCCGGTGCAGTCGCCGGCCGCGTACACGCCGGGGGCGCTGGTGCGGGAGACCCGGTCGACCTTGATCTGGCCCCAGTCGTTGAGCTTGACCCCGGCCTCCTCCAGGCCCATCTCCGCGGTGTTCGGGATCGAGCCGACCGCCATCAGGCAGTGCGTGCCCCTGATCACCGTGCCGTCGGAGAGCGTCACCTCGACGTGGTCGCCGACGCGCTTGGCGCCCTCGGCCCGGGAGCGGCTCATCACGTTCATGCCGCGGCGGCGGAAGACCTCCTCCAGCACCTCGGCCGCGTCCGGGTCCTCGCCCGGCAGCACGCGGTCGCGGGAGGACACCAGGGTGACCTTGGAGCCGAGCGCCTGGTACGCGCCGGCGAACTCGGCGCCGGTGACGCCGGAGCCGACCACGATCAGCTCGCGCGGCAGCTCCTCCAGGTCGTAGACCTGGGTCCAGGTCAGGATCCGCTCGCCGTCCGGCTGGGCGTCCGGCAGCTCGCGCGGGTGCGCGCCGGTGGCGATCAGCACCGCGTCGGCGCGCAGCGACTGGACGGTGCCGTCGGGCGCGTCCACCAGCACCTCGCGGGAGCCGTCCACGGCCTGCCCGCCGGGCCCGAGCCGGCCCCGGCCGCGCAGCACGGTGACGCCCGCGCGGGTCACCGACTGGGTGATGTCGTGCGACTGCGCGATGGCGAGCCGCTTCACACGCCGGTTGACCTTGCCCAGGTCGACGCCGACCACGCGCGCCTGCTGCTCCAGCGGCGGGGTGTCGTCGGCGACGATGATGCCCAGTTCCTCGTACGAGCTGTCGAAGGTGGTCATCACCTCCGCGGTCGCGATCAGCGTCTTCGACGGCACGCAGTCCGTGAGCACCGCCGATCCGCCCAGACCGTCGCTGTCGACGACGGTCACCTCCGCGCCGAGCTGAGCGGCGACCAGCGCCGCCTCGTAGCCGCCGGGTCCGCCACCGATGATCACGATCCGAGTCACGCCCCCCATTGTCCCGCACGCCGGGAGCGCTGCCACGCCGGGGTCGGGGCTTCTGTGCGATCGCCCAGTCGCCGTACTCTCTTCCCCATGCCCCTCTACGCCGCGTATGCCACCAACCTCGATGCCCGGCAGATGACCCGCCGCGCACCGCACTCCCCCCTGCGCGGGAGCGGGTGGCTGGACGGCTGGCGGCTCACCTTCGGCGGCGAACAGCTCGGCTGGGAGGGCTCGCTGGCCACCGTGGTCGAGGACGAGAAGGAGCAGGTCTTCGTCTCGCTCTACGACGTCGCGCCGATGGACGAGGAGGGCCTCGACCGCTGGGAGGGCGTCCAGCTCGGCATCTACCGCAAGATCAAGCTGCGCGCGCACACCCTGGACGGCGACATCCCGGTCTGGACGTACGTGCTCAACGACTACGAGGGCGGCCTGCCCGCCGCCCGCTACCTGGGGCTGGTCGCCGACGCCGCGGAGAGCGCCGGCGCCCCGCACGACTACGTCCTGGACCTGCGCCGCCGCCCCTGCTGAGCAGCCCCTCCCGAGAAACCCTGCCGAGACGCGCCTGCCGAGACGCGCCGGCGCTACGGCGTCGCCGGGCTGCGCCAGGAGGCGGCCGTCGCGGCCAGCACCGCGGCCACCGCGCCGCGCCGGGCGGGTTCGGTGCGCAGCGCGTTGCCCAGCTCGACGTGCAGCCACGGCACGCCGAGGCCGGCCGCGAACCGGCCCTCGACGTTGGTGGTGCCCTCCAGCTGCCCGCACTTCTCCCGCCACGCGCGGCAGACCGCGAACCCGGCCTGTCCGAGCCCGGCCGCGGTCAGCTCGGCGGCCGGCCCGGGCTGGCCCACCCCGCTGGAGACCACCGCGTCCTGGCCGGGCAGGCTGCCCTCGTCGAAGCCGTGCACCTGGATGCCGGGCAGCCCGCGCGCGGTGAGCGCCTCGATCACGGCGGCGAACACCGTGTCGCTGCGGTGCGCCGGGTCGGAGGAGCCGTCCGCGCCGGCCCTGCGGTGCGCGCCGGCCAGCACCAGCACGCCGCCCGGGGCGGCCCGGAAGAGGTCCACCCCGAGCGCCTCGGTGCGGCTGTCCGAGACCGGGTGCGGCACCTGCACCGACCAGTGGTCCTGCACCGAGAGGTCCAGGTAGACCCGGCCCCAGCCGCGGCCGTCCGCGGAGGCCGAGGCGTCGGCGATCTCGGCCACCCGGCGCCCGCTGCCCGCCTCGGTGAACTCGGTCAGCCGGTAACCGACCGGCGCGAGCACCGGCCCGGCCTGCTCGGGGCGCCCGTCCAGCACCGCGGCGACGCCGTCCGCGACGGCCCGGCGCTGTGCCGCGTCCGGCACCGTGTACGGCGTGCCGGGGGCGAACCCGGCGGTGTACGCGTCCACCCGCGCGGCCAGGTCCACCGGCTGCGGTCCGGTCGGGCCGGACGCCGTGGTGTGCGCGCGCCCGGCCGGCCCGCGCGCGGCGACCGTCAGGCCGACGGCCAGCGCCGCCAGCACCAGCAGTGCCACCACCGACAGCACCGCCGTGCGCCGCGGACCCGCGTTTTTCCCGGGCAGAGTCTCCATGGGGGGAGAACCTACCTCGCCGCCCTCTTTTCCATGATCTAAACGGAAAGATCCCGAAACTTCTCCGTATCGAGACAGGAACGTGACGGCATTCCCAGAAGCCTTTCGTACGCTTTTCAGGTTTTAGCCAGGGTTTGACCACTGGTCACAGCGGGGCTCCAGGGGAGGGTGGCGCGCTGCCGCCCCCGAACCGATGACGAGGCCTCCCGTGAGCACGGCAACCAACCCGCCGCGACAGCACCGCTATCGCCGCCGGGCCGACATGCCGCTGCTCGGAGGCATCCGCCCGCCGATCGCCCTGCTGCTGATCCTGCTGCTGGCTGTCGCCGCGATCACCGCCCTCGCCGTCGGCGGCCTCCGGGTCGACGACACCCCGCAGGCCGTCCGCGAGTCCCACCAGTACGCCGCCGAGGACACCGCCGCCTCGCTCCGCGCCGGACTGCACGAGAGCGCCACCGACCTGCGCCGGGCCGCCGCCCGCTACGACAACGCCCCCGCCGAGCCCGCCGCCGTGCTGACCGCGCTCGGCCAGGCGTACCAGAAGTGGCGCGGCACGGTGATCGTCCTGCCCGGCACCGGCCGGCTGCTCGCCGCCCGCGGCGAGACCGTCCCGCTGGCCGGCCTCGACCTCGGCAAGGTCACCGACACCGCACCCGCGCCGCTGCTGGAGCCCTCCGCCGCCGGCACTCGGCTGCTCACCTTCGCCATGGTCACCACCAAGGCGGACGGCCGCGCCCTGCTCGTCGCCTCCGACAACCTGCGGCTGCCCGGCATCGCCACCCGCAAGGAACAGACCATCCAGGTCCTCGACGGCGCCGGCACCGTCCTGGACTCCACCGGCGCCGGGCTCACCGCCGACCCGGACAAGCGGCTGGTCGCCACCGCCCGCGAACGCGCCGCCCGGGAACGCCCCGCCCCCGGCGAGACCGTCTCCGGCAGCCTGGCCGGCACCCCCGACGACAAGGGCGTCCGCCGGGTGGCCGGCTACGCCGCCGTCGCCTCCCCCGACGGGCACGACCTGGCCACCCCGCTCGGCCTGACCGTGGTCTCCACCAGCACGATCGACGGCAAGCCCGGCAGCCTGCGCCACCCCATGCTCGGCCTGGCCGCCGCCGGCGCCCTGCTGCTGGTCGCCCTGCTGCTGGCCTGGTTCCTGCACCGCAAGCTCCAACGCCCGCTGCTGCGGCTCTTCCTGGACGCCCGCCGGCTCACCCGCGGCGAGCTGGACCGGCCGGTCCGCGGCCCGAAGCGCGGCGAGGCCGGCCGGATCACCCGCGCCCTGGAGGAGCTGCGGCTCCAGCTGCTCGACCCGGCCCGCCCGCCGGCCGCCCCCGCCCCCGCGCGCCGCCGCCCGGGCATCGCCCTGCCGCTCGCCCTCTGCGCCGTCGTCATCCTCGGCTGGTCCGGCCCGCTGCTGTTCCTCGGCGGCGCGGACGAGGGCGTCCTCGTCCCGACCCAGGTCGTGGCCGGCCAGCGGGACCGCACCGACACGGCCGCCGACCGGGTCCGCCAGGCCCTCAACGAGGGCTACGCCGATCTGCGCTCGCTCGCCCCCGCACTCGCCGACTCCTCCGTCGGCAAGGCCGAGACCCTGCTCCGCGCCACCCTCACCGAGCACGACCGCTACCGCTCGCTCTACGTCCTCGGCGCCGACGGCACGCTGCTCGCCCGGGCCGGCGAGACCCCGCACCGCACCGGGCCGGACGCGCTCGGCCCGAACGGCGTCCTGCTGCTCAACACCTCCGGCAAGGAGCCCCGGATCGCCGCCCGCACGGCGCTCACCACCACCCCCGGCGACCAGGCCGGGCCGGACGGGGACGACCCCGCGACGCCGAAGGGCCCCGTGCTGGTCGGCGAGTTCAAGACCGACTTCCTCGGCGCCCTGCTCACCCGCCCCGGCCTCGGCCGGGTCTGGCTGGTCGACGACCGGCAGCACGTCCTCGCCGCCAACGAGGGCTACAGCTCCTTCGGCGACCTCCCGGACGGCCGCGCCCGGGCCGTCCTGGCCGACGCCAAGAAGGACGCCGCCGCCGACGTGGTCCGCGACGGCGGCGACCCGGCGGTGCTCGCCGCCGCCCCGCTCGGCGGCAACGGCACCGTCGCCAAGCTCGGCTGGTCCGTGGTCACCGTCCAGCCGGTGGCCTGGCTCCACCTCGACCAGAACCGGGCCGACCGGCGCGCCGTGCTGGCCGGCATGCTCGGCCTGGCCGCCGCCACGCTCTGCCTGGGCTGGCTCTTCATCGCCGTCGGCCTGCCGCTGCGCCGCCTCGCCGCGAGCGCCGAGGCGCTGGCCGCCGGGGACCGCCGCACCGTCCTCTACCCCGTCCACCACGACGAGGTCGGCGCCGTCGCCCGCAGCCTGGAACTGATCCGGCAGGACCTCGGTGCCGTCCGGGACCGCGCCGCCCGCCGCGCGCCGGCCACTCACGGATAAGGACCACCCACGTGCTCTTCCTCTACGTCGTGCTCCTGGTGTGCTGCGCCGTCCTGCTGGTGGCGGGCATCGTCGAGCAGCGCCGGCACTTCGCCGCCCTGGAGCAGATCCCCGCCCGGGTGCTGGTCAACGGCATCCGCGGCAAGAGCTCGATCACCCGGCTCTGCGCGGGCGCGCTGCGCGGCGGCGGCCTGGTGACCGTGGCCAAGACCACCGGCACCGCGGCCCGGTTCATCCACCCGGACGCCACCGAGGAGCCGGTCTACCGCAAGTTCGGCATCGCCAACGTGGTGGAACAGATCGGCATCGTCCGCCGCGCCGCGACCTACCGCCCGGACGCCCTGGTGATCGAGTGCATGGCGGTGATGCCGGCGCTGCAGGAGGTCAACCAGACCAAGCTGATCCGCTCCACCATCGGCGTGCTCTGCAACGTCCGCGAGGACCACCTCGCCGAGATGGGCCCGACCCTGGACGACGTCGCCCGCTCGCTCTCCCGCTCGATGCCGGTCGGCGGCATCTGCGTCACCGCCGAGCAGGAGCGCGCGCACATCCTGCGCGAGGAGGCGGCGAAGCGGGACTGCGAGCTGATCGTCGTCGACCCCGAGTCGGTCAGCGACGAGGAGCTGCGCGGCTTCGGCTGGTTCACCTTCAAGGAGAACGTGGCCATCGCGCTCGCCGTCGCCGCACTCCTCGGCGTGGAGCGGCAGACCGCGCTGCGCGGCATGTGGCAGGCCCCGCCGGACCCTGGGGTGCTCTCGGTCGAGCGCTACCGCACCGACGACGGCAAGCGGCTGCGGTTCGCCAACGTCTTCGCGGCCAACGACCCCGAGTCGACGCTGATGAACGTCCGTCAGCTGGAGGACCTCGGCGCGATCCACCGCCCGCTCAACGTGGTGATCAACTGCCGCCCGGACCGGGTGGAGCGCAACGGCCAGATGGGCCAGATCGTGCCGGACCTCGACCCGGACACGGTCTTCCTGATCGGCCACCCCACCAAGAGCGCCCGGGACGGCATCCCGGCCGGCTGGTCCGGCCGGGTGGTCGACCTCGGCGGCGACAAGCGCGAGCCGGCGGCGCTCACCGCCGACCTGCTGGACCAGCTCGGCCCGGACTCCTCGCTGGTCGCGATCGGCAACATCCACGGCCAGGGCGAGCTGTTCCTGGACGAGCTGGCCCGGCTGGCGCCGGACGAGGAGCCGGACGGCCCCGGAGTCCCGTACCACGAGCCCGAACCGCTCTACCCCGACGCGTACGACGACGGGTACGACGACGCCTACGACGACGGGCCGTCCTACCAGGAGCCGTACGACGACGGGCCGTCCTACCGGCAGCCGTACGACGCGGGGCCGTACCGCGCCGGCCCCGCCCACACGCCCGGCCCCGCCCCCGCGCCCGCCCCCGTCTACGTCCCCGAGCCGATCCCCGACTCGTGGTTCGACTCCCGCCGCACCGCCCCCCACCACGGAGACCAGCAGTGATCCCCACCGAGCTCACCCCCGAGATCGCCGCCATCGGCATCGCGCTCGGCCTGGTCTTCTCGCTCGTCTGCTACCTGACCACCAACCTCTCCCCCGGCGGCATGATCACGCCCGGCTGGCTGGCCCTCACCCTGGTCGAGGACCTCCAGCGGGTGGCCATCGTGATCGGCGTGACGGTGCTGACCTACCTCGCCACCCGGGCGGTCCAGAAGCTGGTGATCCTCTACGGCAAGCGGCTGTTCGCCGCCGTGGTGCTGACCGGCGTCCTGCTCCAGGCCACCGTGATGCTGGTCCTCCAGCACGAGCTGCCCACGCTGTACGCCAACCAGACGCTCGGCTTCATCGTCCCCGGCCTGATCGCCTACCAGCTGGTCCGCCAGCCGCGGGCCGCCACCCTGATGGCCACCAGCACGGTGACGCTCGCGAACTACGTCGTCCTCACCGCCGGCGTGCTGCTCGGCGCCCTCCCCGGTACCTGATCCGCTCCCCGGTCCGGTACCCGACCCCCGTACGCCCCACCCCGTACGCCCCAGGAGGAAGCGCCATGCCCGTCACCCGGAAGTCCCTGCTCAGCGGTGGCCTCGCCGTCACCCTGCTGGCCGCCAGCGGGTACCTCACGGTCCAGCTGCGCGACCGCGACGGGCAGCCCGCCGAGGCCGGCGGCACCGCCCCGCTGATCGCCGCGACCGCCGCGCCGACCCTGGACTCGGCCCCGGCCACCGCCAAGGCCGCGGCCGGCTACCGGTACGAGCGGCTGGCCGGCCCGGACCGCACGGTCGTCCGGGACGCCCGCGGCGGGGTGGTCGCCACCCTGACCGACGGCGCCCGCACCGCCCTCCTGGCCGGCCCGAGCCGGACCTTCACCGAGCCGGGCACCACCGCCGCCACCCTGGTCAGCGACAGCTGGGTGCGGCTCATGCCGCAGGCCTGGAAGGCCGGCGCGGAGAACGAGGGCTGGTTCCGCACCTGGTTCCAGCAGTCGCTGGGCTCCACCGCGGACGACGTCCTGGCCATCGCCACCCAGTACCTGGCCGGCGCCCCGGAGGGCAAGGACGCCAAGGGGGTGCGGATCAAGGGCGACGCCTCGTTCGGCCCGCTCAACCCGAACGGCTCGGTCGGCAACGACCTGCGGCTGGAGCAGACCGACTTCGTCGACTACCTCGGCGCCGCGTACACCTTCGCCGACAAGGTCACCAAGCAGCCCGACAAGACCCGCTACGGCTCCTTCGACTGCTCCGGCTTCGTCCGGATGGTCTACGGCTACCGCGCGGGCTACCCGGTGCTCAGCAAGGACGTGGCCGGCAACGGCCTGGCCCGCACCGCCAACGGCCTGGCCCGGCTCTCCCCCGGCGTGCCGGTGCTGCCGCTGACCACCGCGCCCGGCTCGGACACCACCGTGCGGCCCGCCTCGATCGACCCGCTGCAACCCGGTGACCTGGTGTTCTTCGAGATCGACGCACGCACCGGCGCCCGGCTGGACCACACCGGCATCTACCTCGGCCTGGACACCGACGGCCACCCCCGCTACATCTCCAGCCGCGAGGAGGCCAACGGGCCGACCTTCGGCGATAAGGGCGGCACCGCCCGGCTGGACGACAACGGCATGTACGCCAAGGGCCTGCGGAGCGCCAAGCGACTGTAGGTTGCTCCTGTCCGGCCCGGCCGGACACGCCCCCGAGCTGTGGTTTCCCGCCATCCGGGTAACGATCCGGCACGTCGCACCCGGATTTTCTACGCGCGTAGCCGTTTCCCGTCTATCCTCGGACGTGTGAACGCATCTCCTCAGTCGGTCGTCTCCGCCGACCCCTACGCCGCCGCCCAGGCCGCCGCCGCGCGCCTGCGCGAGCTGACCGGTGCCGAGCGCCACGACGTCGCCCTGGTGATGGGCTCCGGCTGGGTGCCGGCCGCCGACGCCCTGGGCGAGACCGTGGCGGAATTCCCGGTCACCGACCTCCCGGGCTTCCCCGCCCCCGCCGTCGCCGGCCACGCCGGCACGATCCGCTCGGTGAAGATCGGCGAGAAGCGCGCCCTGATCTTCCTCGGCCGCAACCACTACTACGAGGGCCACGGCGTGGCCACCGTCGTCCACGGCGTGCGCACCGCCGCCGCCGCGGGCTGCGGCATCATCGTGCTGACCAACGGCTGCGGCGGCCTGCGCGAGGGCTGGGTCCCCGGCCAGCCGGTCCTGATCAGCGACCACATCAACCTGACCGCGGACTCCCCGATCGTCGGCGCCAACTTCGTCGACCTGACGGACCTCTACTCCAAGCGGCTGCGCGACCTCTGCCGCGAGGTGGACTCCACCCTGGACGAGGCCGTCTACGTGCAGTTCCGCGGCCCGCACTACGAGACCCCGGCCGAGGTCCACATGGCCCGGGTCATCGGTGGCGAGCTGGTCGGCATGTCGACCACCCTGGAGGCCATCGCCGCCCGCGAGGCCGGCGCCGAGGTGCTCGGCATCTCCCTGGTCACCAACCTGGCCGCCGGCATGACCGGCGAGCCGCTGAACCACGCCGAGGTGCTGGAGGCCGGCAAGGCCTCCGCCGAGCGCATGGGCGCGCTGCTCGCGAAGGTCCTTGAGCGGATCTGAAGCCGGCCTGGCGCACAATCATGAGCGACGGGGTCCGCAGGCGGCTGTGATCCGCTGATCACACCCGCCCGCGGGCCCCGTCCGCATGCGCACACCCACCACTTTGCGGACTTTCGAACCGGAGTTGGCCATGACGCAGGCACCCACCACCGACCTCCTCGCCCGGGCCCGGGCCTGGCTGGCCGAGGACCCCGACCCGCAGACCCGCGAGGAACTGGCCGCGCTCCTCGCCGCGGCCGAGGGCCCGGAGGCCGAGGAGGACAGCAAGCTCGCCTGGTCCCAGCTGGCCGAGCGCTTCGCCGACCGGCTCCAGTTCGGCACCGCCGGCCTGCGCGGCGAACTGGGCGCGGGCCCGATGCGGATGAACCGCGCCGTGGTGATCCGGGCCGCCGCCGGCCTGGTCGCGTACGTGAAGAGGGAGAACCTCGGGGACCTCGTCGTCATCGGCTACGACGCCCGGCACAAGTCCTACGACTTCGCCCGCGACACCGCCGCCGTGGTGGTCGGCGCCGGCCTGCGCGCCGCACTGCTGCCGCGCGCCCTGCCCACCCCGGTGCTCGCCTTCGCGATCCGCCACCTGGGCGCCGCCGCGGGCGTCACCGTGACCGCCAGCCACAACCCGCCGCAGGACAACGGCTACAAGGTCTACCTGGGCGACGGCTCGCAGATCGTCCCGCCGGCCGACGCCGGCATCGCCGCCGAGATCGACGCGATCGGCGCGCTCGCCGACGTCCCGCTCGCCGAGGACGGCTGGGAGGTGGTCGGCGAGGACGTGATCGAGGCCTACCTGACCCGCGCCGCCTCCATCGTGGACCCGCACAGCCCGCGCGACCTCGACGTCGTCTACACCCCGATGCACGGCGTCGGCCGCGACACCCTGGTCGCCGCCTTCCGCCGGGCCGGCTTCCCCGCGCCCACCGTGGTCGCCGAGCAGGCCGAGCCCGACCCGGACTTCCCGACCGTGGCCTTCCCCAACCCGGAGGAGCCGGGGGCGATGGACCTCGCCTTCCGCACCGCCGCCTCGGTCGGCCCGGACATCGTCATCGCCAACGACCCGGACGCCGACCGCTGCGCCGTGGCCGTCCCCGTCAACGGCAACGCCGCCGGCGGCGCCTCCGGCGGCAACGGCTGGCGGATGCTCCGCGGCGACGACGTCGGCGCGCTGCTCGGCGCGGCGCTGGTCGCCAAGAAGGCCGCCGGCACCTTCGCCACCACCATCGTCTCCTCCACCCTGCTCGGCCGGATCGCCGAGGCGGCCGGGCTCGGCTACGCCGAGACGCTGACCGGCTTCAAGTGGATCGCCCGCGCCGACGGCCTGCGCTACGGCTACGAGGAGGCGCTCGGCTACTGCGTCGACCCGCAGGGCGTGCGCGACAAGGACGGCATCACCGCCGCCCTGCTGGTCGCCGAGCTGGCCGCGACCCTCAAGGAGTCCGGCCGCACCCTGACCGACCTGCTGGACGACCTGGCGCTGGAGCACGGCCTGCACGCCACCGACCAGCTCTCCGTCCGCGTCCAGGACCTCTCGCTGATCGCCGACGCGATGCGCACCCTGCGCGAGCAGCCGCCCACCGAGCTGGCCGGCCTCCAGGTCACCCAGGCCGACGACCTCACCGCCGGCTCCGCCGACCTGCCGCCCACCGACGGCCTGCGCTACTACCTGGCCGGCGAGGCCGTCCGCTCGGCCCGCATCGTGGTCCGCCCCTCCGGCACCGAGCCCAAGCTCAAGTGCTACCTGGAGGTCGTCCTCCCGGTCGGCTCGGCCGCCGGGCTCGCCGCCGCCCGCACCCGCGCCGCCGAGCTCCTCGCCACCATCAAGCAGGACCTCGCCGCCGCCGCCGGCATCGACGCCTGACGCGCCGCGACCGCACGACGAAGGGCCCGCCGGAATCCTCCGGCGGGCCCTTCGTGCCGCTCCTGCTACGCGGCGATCACGGCGATCAGGGCGATCAGGCCGAGC
This sequence comes from Kitasatospora sp. NPDC047058, assembly GCF_040643935.1. Taxonomy (NCBI): domain Bacteria; kingdom Bacillati; phylum Actinomycetota; class Actinomycetes; order Kitasatosporales; family Streptomycetaceae; genus Kitasatospora; species Kitasatospora sp. NPDC047058. Next base: position 31,332 of record NZ_JBEYVJ010000027.1, read on the forward strand.
AGGGTGGGGGCGATGATCCACCAGCACCACCGCACGACCACCGGGCCGGCCGCGTCGGGGCGGGAGGCGTTGCGCTCGGCGAGCTCCTGGAGGATGCCGACGACCTGGTCGGACCAGGCGCGGGTCGGGTCGGGCGCGCCCTCGACGACCGAGGGGGCGGGCCGGCCGACGGCCAGGCCCAGGCGGGAGGCGTGCTGGTCACCGCCGCGCTGCGCGACGCGGTTGGCGCGCTTGCGCTGGCGCAGCGACACCGGGACCGCCCACACCTGGTACTTCCTGCCCTCGGCCAGCAGCTCCACCGAGTACCCGGCGCGCAGCGCGTCCACCGAGGCCCACGGGGCCGTGATCGTGCGCAGCGGGTTGCGCACCACCAGGCGCCGGTCGTTGGCGAGCACCGCCGGCCGCAGGGTGTAGGCGATCACCGGGAAGGCGAAGACCGGCACCGCGGCCAGCGACACCCACGGGGTCTTGCCCGTCCCGTTCAGCGCGGCGTCCCCGATCAGCCACCCGGCCACGGCCAACAACAGCACCCCGGAGATCACGCCGGGAATGGAGCGGTACACGCGGTCCGCGTACGCGGGCTCCCCATCGGAGCCGGCCGAGCCCTGGTGGGGCTTGCCGTCGGATTCGGTCATGCCGACGATTCTGCCGCATGGCCCGGCCGATCCACAGGGGTGGCGAGTGGGACGGGAGGGGTCGGCAGATATCGGTCCGGCATCGAAAGGCCGTTGCCCTAGCGGTTGACTACGCGCGTAGATATGCTGGTCTGGTGACTATGTCCACTCTTGCAGCCAATGCCCTCGGCGTTGCGGGCAGCGGTCTTCAGGACGTTGCGGCGTCCGAGGCCTCGCTCCGCCGCTTCCTGCACGGCCTGCCCGGCGTCGACCAGGTCGGCCTGGAGGCGCGTGCCGCCACTCTCGGTACCCGCTCCATCAAGACCACGGCGAAGGCGTACGCCATCGACCTGGCCATCTCGATGATCGACCTGACCACGCTGGAGGGCGCGGACACGGTCGGCAAGGTGCGCGCACTGTGCACCAAGGGCAGGACCCCCGACCCGACCGACCCGACCACCCCCCGCGTCGCCGCCATCTGTGTCTATCCGGACATGGTCGCCACCGCGAAGGCCGCCCTGCGGGGCACCGACATCCAGGTCGCCTCCGTCGCCACCGCCTTCCCCGCCGGGCGCGCCGCGCTCCCGGTGAAGCTGGCCGACACCGCCGACGCGGTCGCGGCCGGCGCCGACGAGATCGACATGGTGATCGACCGGGGCGCCTTCCTCTCCGGCCGGTACCTGGACGTCTTCAACGAGATCGTCGCCGTCAAGGAGGCGTGCAAGCGCCCGGACGGCACCTCCGCCCACCTCAAGGTGATCTTCGAGACCGGCGAGCTGCAGACCTACGACAACGTGCGCCGGGTCTCGTGGCTGGCGATGCTGGCCGGTGCCGACTTCATCAAGACCTCGACCGGGAAGGTCGCCGTCAACGCGACCCCGCCGGTCACCCTGCTGATGCTGGAGGCGGTCCGCGACTTCAAGGCGCAGACCGGCGTCCAGGTCGGCGTGAAGCCCGCCGGCGGCATCAAGACCACCAAGGACGCGATGAAGTACCTGGTGATGGTCAACGAGACGCTCGGCGACGACTGGCTGAGCCCGCACTGGTTCCGCTTCGGCGCCTCCAGCCTGCTCAACGACCTGCTGATGCAGCGTCAGAAGCTGACCACCGGACGGTACTCCGGCCCCGACTACGTGACGGTGGACTGATCACCATGGCCAAGAACAAGAAGACCGAAGAGCCCGTGGCCGAGAAGCGCGGCGGCCTCTTCGAGTACGCCCCGGCCCCCGAGTCGCCCGCGGCCGCGGGTGACATCGCCACCTCCTACGGCCACTTCATCGGCGGCGAGTTCGTCGACTCCTCCGGCAGCGAGGCCCTGAAGACGGTCAACCCGGCCACCGAGCAGGTGCTCGCCGAGTTCGCCCAGGGCACCGACGAGGACGTGGAGCGCGCGGTCGCCGCCGCCCGCAAGGCCTTCGCCGACTGGTCGGCGCTGCCCGGCAGCGAGCGCGCCAAGTACCTGTTCCGGATCGCCCGGATCATCCAGGAGCGCAGCCGCGAGCTGGCCGTCCTGGAGTCGATCGACAACGGCAAGCCGATCCGCGAGACCCGTGACGTCGACCTGCCGCTGGTCGCCGCGCACTTCTTCTACTACGCGGGCTGGGCCGACAAGCTGGACTACGCCGGCTTCGGCGCGAACCCGAAGCCGCTGGGCGTGGCCGGCCAGGTCATCCCGTGGAACTTCCCGCTGCTGATGCTGGCGTGGAAGATCGCCCCGGCGCTGGCCACCGGCAACACGGTCGTGCTCAAGCCGGCCGAGACCACCCCGCTGACCGCGCTGCGCTTCGCCGAGATCTGCCGCCAGGCCGGTCTGCCGAAGGGCGTCGTCAACATCGTCACCGGTGACGGCCGTACCGGCGCCGCGCTGACCGCCCACCCGGACGTCAACAAGGTCGCCTTCACCGGTTCGACCCCGGTCGGACGGGCGATCGCCAAGCAGCTGGCCGGCACCCGCAAGAAGCTCTCGCTGGAGCTCGGCGGCAAGGCCGCGAACATCGTCTTCGACGACGCGCCGATCGACCAGGCGGTCGAGGGCATCGTCAACGGCATCTTCTTCAACCAGGGCCACGTCTGCTGCGCGGGCTCGCGCCTGCTGGTCCAGGAGTCGGTCCAGGACGAGCTGCTGGACGCGCTGAAGCGCCGGATGGCCACCCTGCGGGTCGGCGACCCGCTGGACAAGAACACCGACATCGGCGCGATCAACTCGGCCGAGCAGCTGGCCCGGATCACCGCGCTGACCGACGCCGGCGAGGCCGAGGGCGCCGAGCGCTGGTCCCCGGCCTGCGAGCTGCCGGGCACCGGCTTCTGGTTCAAGCCGACCCTGTTCACCGGCGTCAGCCAGGCCCACCGGATCGCCCAGGAGGAGATCTTCGGCCCGGTGCTGTCGGTGCTGACCTTCCGCACCCCCGACGAGGCGGTCGCGAAGGCCAACAACACCCCGTACGGCCTCTCCGCCGGCATCTGGACGGAGAAGGGCTCGCGGATCCTCTGGATGGCGAACAGGCTCAAGGCCGGCGTGGTCTGGGCCAACACCTTCAACAAGTTCGACCCGACCTCGCCGTTCGGCGGCTACAAGGAGTCGGGCTACGGCCGCGAGGGTGGCCGCCACGGTCTGGAGGCCTACCTCGATGTCTGATGTCACGACGCGTCTTGACGCCCCTGTGCGGATTCAGGTGAGCAAGACCTACAAGCTGTACGTCGGCGGGAAGTTCCCGCGGTCCGAGAGCGGGCGGGTGTACGAGGTGACGGACTCCAACGGCGCGTGGCTCGCCAACGCCCCGCTCGGCACCCGCAAGGACACCCGCGACGCCGTGCTCGCCGCCCGCGCGGCGGTCAAGGGCTGGGCCGGCACCACCGCGTACAACCGCGGCCAGGTGCTGTACCGGGTGGCCGAGATGCTGCAGGGCCGGCGCGAGCAGTTCGCCGCCGAGGTGGCCGTCTCCGAGGGCATCGGCCCGAAGAAGGCCGCCGCCCTGGTGGACGCCGCGATCGACCGCTGGGTCTGGTACGCGGGCTGGACCGACAAGGTCGCCCAGATCGCGGGCGGCGCCAACCCGGTCGCCGGGCCGTACTTCAACCTCTCCACCCCGGAGCCGACCGGCGTGGTCGGGATCGTCGCCCCGCAGGCCGGCTACGGGCACTCGCTGCTCGGCCTGGTCTCGGTGATCGCGCCCGCCGTCGCCACCGGCAACACCGTGGTGGTCGCGGCCGCGGCCGACGCCCCGCTGCCGGCCCTGTCGCTGGGCGAGGTGCTGGCCACCTCGGACGTCCCCGGCGGCGTGGTCAACATCATCTCGGGCCGGACCGCGGACATCGCGCCCACCCTGGCCTCGCACCAGGACGTCAACGCGGTGGACCTCACCGGGGCGATCGCCTCCGACGGTCCCGGCGCGGCGGGTGCCCTGGAGGCGCTGGCCGCGGATACCCTGAAGCGGGTGGTCCGTCCGGAGCTGGACCCGTTCGCCCGGGACTGGACCAATGCTCCCGGTACCGACCGGCTACTCTCCTTCCTGGAGACGAAGACGGTCTGGCACCCGATGGGGATCTGACCGTTCCCGTCGCCGAGTAACAACTCCACAGACTGGCCGTCCCCAGTGCCCTCTCCCCCCAGGGCCCGGACGGTCATTGGACGGACCCGCGCCTCTCCCCCCCGGGCGCGGGTCCGTCGACTTTCGTCGCCGCACGGTTCCGCCTTTCGGCGCTCCCGGCCACGGACCCGGCCCGGGAAGAATCGGCCGCGAGGGAGAACGACCGAGGGGGAGGACACCGTGGGAGAGCTCGTGGGCGAGCTGATGGCACTGTTCGCGGACGGGTTCCTGCGCCGGCTGCACGTGGCCCGCACCCGTCGCCGGCTGGCCGCCGGGCGGCCCGTCCGGGTGCCCTGCTCGGCCCGCTCCGACCGGTCCGGCTGGCAGCGCGCGTACGTCAACGGCCGGCTGCGCATCACCCCGGGGGCCGCCCGCGCCGACTTCGGCTCGCGTGTCCTCGGCCACACCGCACTGGCCGCCGGCGGCACCTTCCACGAGCCCGAGCCCGACACCTGGCACAGCCAGGACTGGGCCGCCACCGCCTACCGGCCGCCCGGCGGCGGCCACCCGGTCTACCTCCAGGTCGACAGCCGGTACCTGCCACTGGTCCGGGCCGCCCTCACCGACCCGTGGGCCCTCCGGAAAGCCTGATCCGCCTGGTTTCGGCATCGCGTCCCGATGCGTCAGACTGGTGTCTCGTGAGTGACTCCCCGCTGAACCACGTACCGATAGCCCGCGCCCGGGTGGTCCTGCTGTCCGGTCCCTCCGGTTCGGGGAAGTCCTCGCTCGCCGAGCGCAGCGGGCTGCCCGTGCTCCAGCTGGACGACTTCTACAAGGACGGGGACGACCCCTCCCTGCCGCTGCTGCCGGACGGCGCGGTCGACTGGGACTCCCCGCTCGCCTGGCACCGCGAGCAGGCCGTCGCCGCCATCCGCAGCCTGCACGAGACCGGCCGCACGGACGTCCCGGTGTACTCGATCCCGGACAACGGCCGGATCGGCACCCGGGTGTTCGACCTGGCCGGCGCCCCCGCGTTCATCGCCGAGGGCATCTTCGCCGCCGAGATCACCGCCGAATGCGCCGCCGAGGGCCTGCTCGGCGACGCGCTCTGCCTGCGCAACGGCGCCCTGACCACCGCCTGGCGCCGGCTGCGCCGGGACGTCCGCGAGGGCCGCAAGTCGCTGCCGGTGCTGGTGCGCCGCGGCTGGCGGCTGATGCGCGCCGAGCGTTCGATCGTCGAGCGCCAGGTGGCCCTCGGCTCGTACCCGTGCGCCGGGGCGGAGGCCGCCCGCCGGATCACCGCGGCGGCCTGGGCGACGCAGTACTCCACGGTCTGAGCGGCGCGGCGCCCCGCTCCCCAGGCCCCGCACGGGGCCCGTGCACGACGAAGAACGGCGGGCCCAGTGCGTCTCCCCCGCACCGGGCCCGCCGTCCTCGGACGACCGCCGGACTCCCCCGGCGGCGCCGCTCCCCCGAGCCGGCGTCGCCAGTCCTCTGGCCGTCCTCTTCACCCGTCCCCCGACGGGAGTCTCATGTGGTCGTTACGCGACCAGCTCGCCGAACGCGCGGACGGTGTCGCCCGACTTGTTCAGGTGCTCGTCCTCGCGCAGCCGGCGCAGCGCGCGCCAGATGCTGCTCTTGACCGTGCCGACGCTGATGCCGAGCACGTCGGCGATCTCCGGGTCGGTCTTGCCCTCGTAGTACCGCAGCACCAGCATGGTCCGCTGGTTCTCCGGCAGCTTGGACAGCGCCTGCCAGAGCACGGTGCGCAGCTCGGTGCCGCCCATCGCGTCGGTGTCGCCGGCCGTCTCCGGCAGCTCCTCGGTCGGGTACTCGTTGACCTTGCGGCGCCGCCAGGCGGAGATGTGCAGGTTGGTCATGGTGCGGCGGAGGTAGCCCCCGACCGCGGCCTTGTCGGTGATCCGGCCCCAGGCCCGGTAGGTGCTGAAGAGCGCGCTCTGCAGCAGGTCCTCGGCCTCGTAGCGGTCACCGGTGAGGTGGTACGCCGTGGCGTACAGGGAGGCGCGGCGCTCGCGCACGTACGCGGTGAACTCCGTGATGTGGTCCTCCGCGACGGCCGGGTGCTCCCCCTGCGCGTCTCCCTGTCCCGCCTGGGTGGTGCGGGCTGCTGCGGGGTTCAGCCGCAGCAGCGTCGCACCGGCGGCCTCGCGGCCGGCCGACTCCCCCGAGTCGGCCTTCCGCAGGCCCGTTCCCCCGATGACCCCGGTCCCCCCGTGCCCCCCCGGGGTGTCCTTGCCCTCGACGCGGACGGGGAGGATCCCCCGCAGCGTGAGGGTGTTGGCGGAGTCGGCCGCACTCCCCATCCGGCCGATCCCGTACAGCTCCCCCTGCCTGCCGCCACCGCTCACCCGGCGAGCGACAGTGTTTCCACCGGTGCTGTGTGCGCACCCCCGTACGATCACGGCACCGGAGGCCTCGTCGGTCCTGACCTCGTACCGGGTCCGGTGGGTGGTCGCTGACGAACGCGCGCCGTGGACAGCCGGGTTGGTCCGGGCCTGAAGCATGGCGTTCATCGTGCGCCCCCTTGGTCGGTACGAGCGGTTCCTGTTGCCGCCTTCCAGCCGGCCCTTTGGCCCGCTGTCCTGCGGCGACATGGAAAATCCTGCCCGCCGGTTGTGATGGCGCTGTCCGCCGACTGTCACAGGGATGTCACAGCGCCGGGGCTTTCGTCCCGCACCTCCGTCTGCCGTCACGGACGCCGGTAGCGCGCATTCCGGTTCCCGCAGGGGCGGTGGCCGACGGGACGGACCGGGCCGGGGGGTGATTCGACGCCCCGGGTGAGCCAGAATGAGGCCGTGCCTTTCCTCCTTCTGATCGAGGACGACGACGCCATCCGCACCGGCCTCGAACTCGCCCTCACCCGCCAGGGCCACAAAGTGGCCACCGCCGCCTCCGGCGAGGACGGTCTGAGGCTCTTCAAGGAGCAGCGGCCGGACCTGATCGTGCTGGACGTCATGCTGCCCGGGATCGACGGCTTCGAGGTCTGCCGCCGCATCCGCCGGACCGACCAGCTGCCGATCATCCTGCTCACCGCCCGGTCCGACGACATCGACGTCGTGGTCGGCCTGGAGTCCGGTGCGGACGACTACGTGGTCAAGCCCGTGCAGCCGCGCGTCCTGGACGCCCGGATCCGGGCCGTGCTGCGCCGCGGCGAGCGGGAGAGCTCGGACTCCTCCGCCTACGGCAGCGTGGTGATCGACCGCGCGGCCATGACGGTCACCAAGGACGGCGAGGACCTCCAGCTCACCCCGACCGAACTGCGCCTGCTGCTGGAGCTCAGCCGCCGGCCCGGGCAGGCGCTGTCCCGGCAGCAACTGCTGCGCCTGGTCTGGGAGCACGACTACCTCGGCGACTCCCGCCTGGTCGACGCGTGCGTGCAGCGGCTGCGGGCCAAGGTCGAGGACGTCCCCTCGGCACCCACGCTGATCCGCACCGTGCGCGGCGTCGGCTACCGGCTGGACCCGCCCGCGTGACCGCCGCCGGCCGCCCGCTCCGGCGGATACCCCGTTCCCCCTGCTCTTGCTGATCTGCATAACGACAGGCTCCCGTGACTGACCATCAGACGACGACCCGCCGGTTCTCCTCGGGCCCGTGGCGGCGGCTGCGCTCCCTCCGGGTGCGGCTGATCGCGGTGTTCGCCGCGGTCGCCCTGCTCACCGCCGTCTCGGCCTCCGGCATCGCCTACTGGCTGAACCGGGACGCGGTGCTCAAGCGCGCCCAGGACACCGCGCTCAACGACTTCCGGGTCTCGCTCAGCCGGAACGTCTCCGAGCTGCCGCTCAACGCCACCTGCGACGACCTGCGCCAGCTCGCCGCCAACGTGGCCAGCTCCGGCCTCAGTTACGAGGTGGTGGTCACCGACCCCGCCCACCCGGACTGCACCGCCTCCTCGGACCCGGCCCGCTACACGCTCGACAGCGTCCCGGAGAAGCTGCAGGACATCGTCGGCAAGCCGCGCGAGGTCACCGAGGGCAACCCGTACCCGTACCACCTCTACTGGCAGCGGCAGAACCTGGAGGGCCGCCCGTACGTGATCGGCGGCACCAAGGTGGTGCCGACCGGCCCGACCGCGTTCATGTTCAAGTCGCTGGAGAACGAGCGGGCCGACCTGAACACGCTCGGCTGGTCGCTGGCCATCGCCACGCTGCTGGCGCTGATCGGCTCGGCGCTGCTCGCCCAGGCCGCGTCCGCCACGGTGCTGCGCCCGGTCAAGCGCCTCGGCGACGCCGCCCGGCGCCTCGGCGAGGGCCACCTCGACACCCGGCTGGAGGTCGAGGGCTCGGACGAACTCGCCGACCTGGCACGGACCTTCAACCGCACCGCGGAGTCGCTGCACGAGCAGGTCGAGGAGCTGAGCGCGCGCGAGGCGCAGAGCCGGCGGTTCGTCGCCGACATGTCGCACGAGCTGCGCACGCCGCTGACCGCGATGACCGCCGTGACGGACATCCTGGAGGACGAGGCCGAGTCGCTGGACCCGATGATCGAACCGGCGGTGCGGCTGGTGGTCAGCGAGACCCGGCGCCTCTCCGACCTGGTGGAGAACCTGATGGAGGTGACCCGCTTCGACGCCGGCACCGCCAAGCTGGTCGCCGACGAGGTGGACATCGCCGACCTGATCATGTCCTGCATCGACGGCCGGGCCTGGTACGACGCGGTCGAGGTGGACGCGCCGCGCGGCGTCCGGGCCGTGGTCGACCCGCGGCGGCTGGACGTCGTCTTCGCCAACCTGATCGGCAACGCGCTCAAGCACGGCGGCTCGCCGGTGCGGGTCAGGGTCCGCGGGTCGGAGGACGCCGTCACGGTGGAGGTCTCGGACAGCGGCCCGGGCATTCCCGAGGACGTGCTGCCGCACGTCTTCGACCGGTTCTACAAGGCCGACAAGGGGCGGGCGCGGTCGGAGGGCAGCGGGCTGGGCCTGTCGATCGCGATGGCCAACGCACAGATCCACGGGGGGACGATCACGGCCGCCAACGGGGAGGTGGGAGCGGTGTTCACGCTGACACTGCCGCTGACCCCGCCGCCGCCGGCCGCCGCTTCCGAGGAGAGTGCGCAGTGAGCGCCGGTCCGTCCCGTCCCTTCCATCCGTCCCGCACCTCCGGCAGACCCGCCCGGCGGGCCGCCGGCGCGGTGCTGCTGCTCGCGCTCGCCACCGGCTGCGGGATCCGCCCGACGCCCGTCCCGGTGGACGCGGGTGCGCCGGCCAGCCGGACCGCCTGCCCGACGACGCCGCAGATACCGACCGCGCCGGCCACGCCCTCGCCCGCCGGGCCGACCGCGGCCTCCGCGCACGGCTCGGCGCGGCCGGGCATGAAGCCGTCGCCCGCGCCGTCGGCGGTGCCGGCCGTGCCCTCGACGGCAGCTCCGTCCGCGTCCCCGTCCGCGTCCCCCTCGGCGTCCCCGTCCGCGCCGGCCGCCGGGGCGGCCTCGACGCCGCCGTCCGACAACGTGTTCAGCGCCGTGCCGACGGCCACGCCGACGGCCTCCGCCAGCTGCCGGTGAACCCCCCGGCGCGCACCCCCGACGGCGTCCGGGGTGCGCGCCGGAATGTTCACGCCTCCGGTGGAACCACCGCGCCATCCGCTCACGTCCTTCCCCGCGTGCAGCGAGATGGCACCAGGACACGCGACGAGCGTTCCGGCGTGCGGACCGAGACCACCGGGCCGGCGACGGCCGTCCACCGTTCCCTCCGCGTGGCGGGCCTGCTGGGAGTCACCCTCCACCTGGTCCTGGCCGGCTGGCTCGTCCTGAGACCGCTGCCGGTGGCCTGGGTCTACGACGCCAACCTGACGCCGCTGGGCTCGCTCCGCTCCTCCACCGCCTGGCAAGTCCTCGGCGAGCTGCTCCTGCTGGCCCCGCTCGGCGTGCTGCTCCCGCTGGCCGGCGGGCGCCTCCGGGCCCCCTGGCTGCCGTCCTTCCTCCGCACCACCGGTGTGTCGGCCCTGCTGGCCACCGCGCTGGAGTTCCTCTCCTCCTGGGCTCCGGGGCACGTCCTCGACGTCGACCACATCCTCTTCGCCGTCGCCGGCGTCGCCGCCGCCCACCTGGCCCTCGTCCCCGCGGCCCGCTCGCTCGCCGTCCACGCCCTCCGCCGGGGCCGCCGGCCTCGCCCGGCGCGGGTGGCACCGCCGCAGGCCCCGGACCAGGCCCGGCTCCGGGCCGGCACCCCCACGATCACGGCGGCCGGTCAGTCCCGGTAGTCCCCGCCGTGGGTGCCCCGGCCACCCGGCCGGGGCACCTGACTCCGGTCGCTGCGCGGCGTCGCTCAGGCGCGCCGCACCCGGCCGCCGACCTCGACGAGGCCGTCGCCGAGGAAGGACGTGACCAGCTGCGAGCCGCGTCCCTGGGTGATCGTCAGGTCCCGCCCGAGTTCGGCGGTCAGCTGGATGGCGGCCGCACCGGTCGCCTCGTCCTCGTCGATCCCGTCCCCGCGCCCGGGGAAGGCCCGTGCCCGCACCGTCCCGGCCTGCTCGTCCTGCCACGCCCAGGCGTAGATCCACTCGCCCGGCGGCGGGACGTCCAGGGAGTCCACCTCGGCCGCGGAGGCGTGCCGCCGCAGGGTCCGCGGCGGCGCCCAGTCCGCGCGGGCCGTGATCCGCGTGAAGTCGCCGTCGCGGCGCACCGCGACCTCCCCGGCCCGCGTGACCAGCCGGTCCGCGCCGAGCAGCCAGGCGGTGCCGACGCACGGGTGGCCGGCGAAGGGGAGGCGGAGGCCGGGCGTGTAGCCCAATCCTCGTCGACGTACGCCTGCCCCGGGTCGCGCTTGCCGACCTTGTCGGCGGCGTACTTGGACTCAAGGCTGATCGAGGCGCCACGCTGCATGACGTCCTGCTCATAAAAGCCGTCCGAGTCGAACGACGTGGTGTCCTCGGTCTCTTCGTTCTCACCCGGCGAGTGCGAGAACGATGTCAGCAGGCCAATACGCAGCCATGTCTCGGTGCTGGCCTTCAGGTCCTGCACCTCGAACAGCCAGCCTCGGGCGTCGATCGGGCGCGGGGCTCCGGTGGTCGCCATGGGGTCACCTCCTAGGTAGGTCGGGGTGTCGTCGCCTCGACGTCGAGGCGGAAGTTCGTTGTGTGCTCGTGCCGGCCGGCGGCGTCGACGCCGATCGGGTAGGGGGTCTGCTGCGCGACGCACAGCACGAGCCAGAGCCCGCCCGGCAGTTCGACACCGGCGAGCCCGTGCAGCGCCCCGTAGATCGCTTCGGCGCGGGCGCGGGACACCCGCGGGTCGGCGGTGCCGCGCACGCGCACCTGCAGGCTTCTCTCGTCCCACGCGTTGAGTGGGTCGGGTGTGCCGGCGCCGTAGAGGGAGAGCTGCACCGCGCCGTCGGGCGCCGGCGGGAGTACCTCTATGAAGGTGTCGCCCCGGGTGCCAGTGGGGTCGTAGGTGAGCAGTCCGGCGGCCTGCAGGTAGCGGGCGAGGGAGTCGAGCAGCTCGGGCAAATGCTTCGCCTCCGGACGAGTCTTCGATTTGTTGCCGGGCGGGGTAGCGTCGAAGAGCGGGGCAGATCGAAGGGAAAGTGACTGGTGGGTAAGGGAATTGACGACGAGAAGCAGCTTGTCTACGACGCTGCGCTCGCGAGGCTGAACGCTGCCGAGAACGCCGTGAGCAGGCTCGTGAACGCGGCGGCCCTCGGGCCGAAGGATGTGGGCAACGTGACGGAAACGGAGCACAAGGCGGCTTACAAGGAGCTCGACGACGCTCGGGAGGCGTTCGAGCAGGCGCGTAAGGATCTGGACGACGCCAGCTAGTTCGGCGGTGGGGGCGGTCTAGCGGAGCGCGCGCCGCACAGCGGCCGCGATGATCTGCTCGACCGCCCCGGCTTCCTCGGCGGCCGGCCGCTCCAGAAACTTCGCCGTCTGGCCTTGGTCGTGGCGGGCGTTGAGATCCTCGTGCACCCTGGTCGCGTATGGCGTGTCGTAGGAGACTCCGGCGGTGAGCTGCTGCTCGTCGACGGACGCGACGCCGGAGCGCGCGAGGGTGCCCTCTTCGATCGGCACCACTTCGCGGGAGACCTGCAGCACGTGCTCGGCGGCGGCGAGCAGGCCGCGCGCCGCGGCGGCACGCTCGGCCCGTAGGACAGCGTCACCGGTCCACTCGATCCGGGAGCGGGGACGGCTCATTCGCACGTCACCTCCTGATGGGCGGGCACGGGCAGGCCCGGCGCGTTGACGGTCGAGACGGTGATCGGGACCGTGGTGCGGCCGGTCGGCAGGGTGATCCGGGAGCCGGCCGGCACGGCGGTGTCGAGGTCGAGCACGACCTGCGCCGAGCTGACGACCTGCCGGCCGTCCGGGGCGCGCACGAGCTTGGTCGTCTCGGCCACCAGGGCGGGTACGTCGTCGAGGGGCGGGCCGTAGACGGGCCCGTACGCGGAATCCCCGACGTACGGCTCGATCACGATGCGGTGGCGCAGCAGCCACCGGGGGACGCGGGTCACCACGGGGCGCCCACCCCGTGACCGGTGAGCCCGGCCTGCTGCAGGGCCCGCCGGGCCCGGGGGGCCAGATCGAGCGTGCCGGCCGGCGCCGCGCTGCTCGCCGAGAGGCTGATCGCACCGGCGCTCACGGACGACCAGCGCGCGGCCGCGCCGGTCCCGTCCTCGCCCGCGGCGAGCTGGTACTCGACCTGAGCACACGCGGCATCGGCCAGCGCCCCCGCGTGCACGGGGTCGGTGGGCGCGCCGGTGGAGTCGACCGGATAGCAGGCGGTGAGCAGCGCGGCGTCGACGTCCTCGGCCGCGCGGGCGAGCAGCCGCTCGGCGTCCACCGGCGCGGGCCGGCCCAGCCACGCGGCGAGCTGCGCGGGGGTGGCGTAGGTGAGAGCCACGATGCCGCCACCCCCGATCACTGGGGCGGCGCGGGCGGCGCCCCGTCCTTGGCGCGGCTGCGCCCCTTGGCCGTGGC
>NZ_JBEYVJ010000028.1:0-43634 GCF_040643935.1 Kitasatospora sp. NPDC047058
CCCGCTACGCCACCGCGGGGCCCGGCGGCACCCCGCCCCCGGCCCCTTCGGCGGTCCCGCACCCGGTCCCCCCCGGGGGGGGGAGACCGGGAAACCGCCCGCCCGGGCGAGGCGGCCGCGGGGTCCGGCGGGGGAGGCTCCTCGGCGTCGGAACGAACGGACGTGGAGGGGAGCCGAGGATGAGGCGGGCACTGGGGGCGATGGCGATCACGGGCGCGGTGCTGCTCGGGACGGCGGGATGCATCTGGGACGACGACGAGCGGCGGGACGTCTCGTACGCGGTGACCGAACCGGTGCGGGTGCTGGTGGTCCAGGGCCACACCGGCGGGGTCACGGTGCGCGGCGGAGGCGGGACGGGGGCGAAGGTCACCGAGCACCAGAGCTTCCGGGACGGGGCGCCGCGCAGCAGCCACGAGCTGAAGGACGGCACGCTGACGCTGACCTACGACTGCGACGACTGCGGGGTCGGCTACGAGATCGACGTGCCGGCCGGGACGAAGGTCCGGGTGACGGCCGAGACCGGCGGGGTGCGGCTGACCGGGCTGGCCGGCGAGGTGGAGGCCACGGTCTCCACCGGCGGGGTGGAGGCGAGCGGGCTGACCTCGCCGACGGCGCTGCTGCGGTCCGAGACCGGCGGGATCGAGGCGTCCTTCGCCACCGCGCCGGGGAGGGTCGAGGCCCGGACCGGGACCGGCGGGGTCCGGCTGCGGGTGCCGGCCGGGGACGCCTACGCGGTGGACGCGAGCACCGGGACCGGCGGGGTGGACGTGGCCGTGCCGCGGCAGCCGGGGGCGCCGCGCAGCATCCTGGCCCGGGCCGAGACGGGCGGTGTCACGGTCGGGAACGGGTGAGCCCGGTGGTGGGCGGGGGAGTGCCCGTCGTCCTGCCGGTGGGGCATGATCTTCTCGGCGGGGGTGACCTCCCCGCGTCCGGGGGAGGGACGACGGTGGGACGAGTGGCGCGCTGGTGGGCCCGGCTGGCCGGGGGCAATCCGTACCTGCTGGACGTCCCGCTGGCGGTGTTCTCGTTCGCGGTCTCGCTCTGGTCGGTCTGGAACGACGAGACGGACTGGCCCTGGTGGGTCTACGCGATGACGCTCGGCACCGCCCTGCCGCTGCCCTGGCGGCGCCGGGCGCCGCTGGCGGTGGCCGCGCTCAGCGGGCTGGCATCGGTGCCGGTGTCGGTGCTCGCCCACTCGGTGATGCCGCAGATCCCGGTGTACGCGGTGGTCACCATCTACACGGTGGCGGACCGGGCCCGGGACTGGCAGCGCGGGCTGCTGCTGGGGATCCTGGTGGTCTCCAACATCCTGGGCACGCACTCGGTGAACGGCGCATTCTTCAGCCTGCTGCTGACCATCGGCACCTTCGTCCTCGGCTCGCTGGTGCGCGAGCTGCGCCGGCTGGCGCGGGCGGAGACGGAACGCGCCGAGGAGGCCGGCCGGCGGGCGGCCAGTGACGCGGCACGGGCGGTGGCCGAGGAACGGTCCCGGATCGCCCGGGAGATGCACGACATCCTGGCGCACGCCGTCTCGCTGATGGTCATCCAGGCCGAGGCCGGGCCGCTGGTGGTGCACCGCGACCCGGAGCGGGCGGTCCGGGCCTTCGACACCATCGCCGACACCGGCCGGGACGCGATGGTGCAGCTGCGCCGGGTACTCGGGGTGCTGAAGGAGGAGGGCGCGGCGCCGGAGCTGGCGCCGCAGCCGCGGCTGACCGAGCTCACCGCACTGGCCGAGCGGGTGCGCGGTGCCGGGCTGCAGGTCGAGCTGGAGCTGGACGGCGACGGGAACGGCGCCGGGAGCGGCGGGCCGGTGCCGGCCGACGTGCAGGCGGCGGCGTACCGGATCGTGCAGGAGGCGCTGACCAACACCGTGAAGCACTCCGGTGCCTCGCGAGCCTCGGTGCGGGTGGTCCGCGCGGGGGAGGAGCTGGCGGTGCTGGTGTCCGACGACGGGCACGGGGTGCGGCCGCGGGCCGACCGGGCGGTGAGCGACTGGTCCGGCGGGCGCGGGCTGGTCGGCATCCGGGAACGGGCGGCGGCCTGCGGCGGGCGGGCCGAGGCCGGGCCCGGGCCGGAGGGCAGGGGTTTCCTGGTGAGCGCCCGGCTGCCGTTGGGTGCAGCGGGCCTGGCGGAGAGGGTGGGCGGATGACGCCGATACGGGTGGTGGTCGCGGACGACCAGGAGCTGGTGCGGGCCGGGTTCGGGATGATCCTGGACGCCCAGCCGGACATCGAGGTGGTGGCCGAGGCCTGCGACGGCGCCGAGGCGGTCGAGGCCGTCCGCGAGCACGGCCCCGACGTACTGCTGCTGGACGTCCGGATGCCGGTGATGGACGGCCTGGAGGCGGCCCGCCGGGTCTGCGCCGAGTACCCGGAGACGAAGGTGATCATGCTGACCACCTTCGACATCGACGACTACGTGTTCGACGCGCTGTACGCGGGGGCGAGCGGCTTCCTGCTGAAGGACGTCCGGCGGGACGACCTGGCGCACGGGGTGCGGATGGTGGCCTCGGGCGAGGCGCTGCTGGCGCCGTCCGTGACCAGGCGGCTGATCGGCGAGTTCGCCGCGCGCCGGCCGGGCTCCCCCGAGCGGGCGGTGCGGGCGCCGTCGCGGCTGCTGGAGCAGCTGACCGCGCGGGAGCAGGAGACCCTGCGGCTGCTGGCGCGCGGGCTCTCCAACGCGGAGATCGCGGCCGAGCTGGTGGTGAGCGAGCACACGGTGAAGACGCACGTCAGCAATGTGCTGAGCAAGCTGGGGCTGCGGGACCGGGTGCACGCCGTGGTGTTCGCGTACGAGGCGGGGGCGGTCGTCGCGGGGGAGGGCTGAGGGCCCCGGCCGGGAGCCCCGCCGCCGGGGCTCCCCCGTGCGGGGGAGGGCCGTGATTCGCCGGTGCGGGCGATCCGCGACGAGGCCCGGGGCGGACAGCATCTGCGGTGTCGGAACGGACCTCTCGCAGACGGAGACAGACCATGACCACCTCCAAGCTCGACCGCCTCACCCCGTTCGCCGTCGTCGGCGGCCCCGCCCTGATGGCGCTGTACGGCGGCATCCGGCTGCTGGACGGCTCCCGGGACCCGGGCCCCGGCTGGATGGCCGGCCACAGCCTGATGTTCGCGGGGCTGCTGCTCTTCGGCGTGGTGTTCGCGGCGCTGCGCGGGCGGCTCGTGCCGCGCGGCGCGGCGGGCCGGCTGGTGGCGGACACGGCCGCGGGGGTGGCCTTCGCGGGCCTGGCGGCCTCGCTGGTGCAGATCGGCATCGACCTGTACGTCGGGGCGGTGGCCGTCGACAAGGCGGACCAGCACCGGCTGTTCGACGCCGTCCAGAGCCGGCCGGGGGTGCTGCCGGCGTTCTACTCGGTCGGCCCGCTGCTCTTCTACGTCGGCCTGCTGGCGCTGCTGGTGGCCGCCTCCACGGGCCGGGCGCGGACGCTGCGCTGGTGGAGCCCGGTGCTGGTGCTGGCCGGCACCGTGCTGGCGTCGGCCGACCTGGCCCTGATCCCGGCGACGGCCGCGCTCTACCTGGCGGCGCTGGCCCCGCTGGCCGGCTTCGGCGGGCCGGCCGGGCGCGTCGCGCGGCTCCGGGCATCCTGAACAGCGGGCCGGTGCGCGGCGGGAGTTGACGCGGTGCGCGCGGAATTCCGGTGGCGGGCCGGCCGTCCGGGCCCGTACCGTCCGGGGCATGAACGCGAAGCGCCCGCTGATCGCCGTGCTCACCGGCGCCGGCATCTCGACCGACTCCGGCATCCCCGACTACCGCGGCCCGAACGGCCTCTGGCAGCGCGACCCGCAGGCCCAGCAGCTGGTCACGCTCGGCCCGTACCTGGCCGACCCGGAGGTCCGCCGCCGGTCCTGGCTGATGCGCCGGGACGCGGGCGCGCTCGCCGCCGAGCCCAACGCCGGCCACCGCGCCCTGGTCGATCTGGAGCGCAGCGGGCTGCCGGTGCGGGTGCTCACCCAGAACGTCGACGGCCTGCACCAGCGGGCCGGGCTGACGGCCCGCAAGGTGCTCGAACTGCACGGCACCGCACGGGAGGTGGAGTGCGTGGCCTGCGGGGTGGCGGGGTCGATGGAGGAGGCGCTGGAGCGGGTCGCGGCGGGGGAGCCGGACCCGTCCTGCCGGGCCTGCGGCGGTGTGCTCAAGCCCCGCACGGTGATGTTCGGCCAGGCGCTGGACCCGGTGGTGCTGCAGCAGGCCGACGTCGTCGCCAGGAACTGCGACCTCTTCATCGCCGTCGGCACCAGCCTCCAGGTCTACCCGGTGGCCGCACTCCCGCAGATCGCCCTGGAGTCCGGTGCGCGGCTGATCGTGGTGAACGGGGAGCCCACGCCGTTCGACGAGGCGGCGGCCGAGGTGATCCGCGAGCCGATCTCCACCGCCCTGCCGGCGCTGGTGCAGCGGCTGCTGGCCGAACACGCCTGAAGCCGGCACCCGGAGGCGGAACCCTCTTGAACCGGAGGCGGAACCCTCTTAAAACGGACCGGCCGCGTGCGTACGATGATCACCCCGGCTCCCCCTCACGGCCAGGAGTGATCGACCGATGACGACGACGGCGAAGTTCGACCCCTGGTCGGCGGCGTTCGTGGCCCACCCGTACGACGCGTACCGCGAACTGCGCGAGCACGCGCCGGTGACGTACTACGAGCCCACCGGCCAGTGGCTGGTCGCCCGGCACGAGGACGTCAGCGCGCTGCTGCGGGACCGGCGGCTCGGGCGGACGTACACCCACCGCTTCACCCACGAGGAGTTCGGGCGGCCCGCCCCCGACCCGGCGCACGAGCCGTTCCACACGCTGAACGACCACGGCCTGCTGGACCTGGAGGCACCGGACCACACCCGGATCCGGCGGCTGGTCTCCAAGGCCTTCACCCCGCGCATGGTCGAGGGCCTGCGGCCGACCGTGCAGCGGCTGGCCGGCGAACTGGTCGACGGCCTGCTCGCGGCCGGCGGCGGCGACCTGATCACCGCCGTCGCCGAGCCGCTGCCGGTCGCGGTGATCGCCGAGATGCTCGGCGTCCCCGCGGCGGACCGGCACCTGCTGCGCCCGTGGTCCGCCGACATCACCGGCATGTTCGAGCTCAACCCGACCGAGGAGACCGCCCGCCGGGCCGTCACCGCGAGCATCGAGTTCTCCGACTACCTGCGGGCGCTGATCCGCGAGCGCCGGGCCGACCCCGGCCCGGACCTGATCAGCGCGCTGATCCAGGCCCAGGAGGGCTCGGACGCGCTCAGCGAGCAGGAGATGGTCTCCACCTGCGTGCTGCTGCTCAACGCCGGCCACGAGGCGACCGTCAACACCACCGGCAACGGCTGGTGGGCGCTGTTCCGCAACCCGGGCGAGCTGGCCCGGCTGCGCGGCGACGTCGACGGCCTGCTGCCCACCGCCGTCGAGGAGTTGATGCGCTGGGACACGCCGCTGCAGATGTTCGAGCGCTGGGTGCTGGAGGACATCGAGGTCCGCGGGGTCACCGTCCCGCGCGGCTCCGAGGTCGCCCTGCTCTTCGGCTCCGCCAACCGAGACCCCGCGCGCTTCGCCGACCCGGACCGGCTCGACCTCGGCCGCACCGACAACCCGCACGTCACCTTCGGCGCCGGAATCCACTTCTGTCTCGGCGCCCCGCTTGCCAGACTGGAGCTCACCGAGTCGTACGGCGCGCTGCTGCGCCGGGCGCCGGGCCTGCGGCTGGTCCGCGAGCCCGAGTGGCGCCCGGGCTACGTGATCCGGGGGCTGAAGGAACTGCTGGTCGAGGTCTGAGAGGGCCGGGGGGAGCCGGGAATGGGCAAGGCGACAGGGGCACTGCTGGGGCTGGCGATCGGGGACGCCCTCGGGCGGCTGACCGAGTTCCGCACGGTCGAGATGATCGCCGCGTACGAGGGCCCGGACTGGCGGCGGCTCCCGCTCCCCGGGAAGGCCCTGGTCACCGACGACACCCAGATGACGCTCGCCCTCGGCCGCGGCCTGCGCAGCGCCCTGGAGCGCGGGCCGCTCGGGCCGCTGCGGCTGGAACGGCCGGTCCGCGAGGAGTTCGTGGGCTGGTGGCGCTCGCCGGAGAACAACCGCGCCCCCGGCCGCACCTGCATGCACTCCTGCCAGCGGCTCTCCGTCGGCCGGCGGTGGCAGGAGGCGAGCGACATCGGCTCCAAGGGCTGCGGCGCCAACATGCGGGTCGCCCCGATCGGCCTGGTCCGCGAGCTCGACGCCCGGCAGCTGGCCGGCGCCGCCCAGCTGCAGTCCGGGCTCACCCACGGCCACCCCACCGCGCTCGCGGCCAGCGACCTCACCGCGTACGCCGTCCGCAAGCTCGCCGAGGGCCTGCCGCCGGCCGGGCTGCTCCCCGTCCTGCGCGCGTACGCGCTGGCCAGCCGCACCCGGTACGACGAGTTCTGGCTCGGCGACCTTGCGGCGCACGCCCACGACCACTCCCCGGAGGAGTTCATCGCCCGCGGCTGGGACGAGTGCCTCGGCGTGCTCGACCGGCTGGCCGCGGCGCTCGCCGCGCCGGACGTCGAGGCCGACCCGTGCCTGGCCACCGGCGAGGGGTGGATCGCCGAGGAGGCGCTCGCCACCGGCCTGCTCTGCTTCCTGCTGCTGCCGGACGACCCGGTGGCCGCCGTCCGCCGCGCCGCGTACTCCTCCGGCGACTCCGACTCGATCGCCTGCCTGACCGGCGCCTTCGCCGGCGCCCACCACGGCGCGTCGGCCTGGCCGGCGGACTGGGTGGAGCGGATCGAGTACCGGGACGAGCTCCTGGAGCTCGGCGCGCTCTGGGACTGAGCGCCCGGGGCGGGTGGAACCGGCCGGGGGCCGGGCACGTCGAACCGCCATGACGAGCCGCACGCACGGAACCCGCGCACCACGGTCAGCCCGCCCCGCCCGCCGCCCCGCGGTCCTGCTCCTCACCGCGACGCTCACCGCGGTCCTCGCCGCACCGCTGCTCACCGGCTGCGGCTCCACCGGCGCCGCCGCGCCCGTCGTGGTCCGCGCCTCGGCGACCGCCGCGCCACCGGCCGCCGACCCGGCGCAGGTCGCCGCCACCGCGGCCGCCACCGACGCCTTCGGTCTGGACCTGCTGCACACCCTCACCGCCGCGCCCGACCGGGCCGGCCGCAACGTGGTGCTCTCGCCGTCCGGCCTGGCCACCGTGCTCGCCATGGTGCTGCCGGGCGCCCGCGGCACCACCGCCGACGAGCTCGCCAAGGCCCTGCACACCGGGCTCACCCCGCAGCAGTACGCCCTCGCCACCGGCGCCCTCGGCCGCGGCGTCCCGCCCACCGACGGGCTCACCCTGCGGCAGTCCGACGACCTCTGGGCCCAGCAGGGCTTCCCGCTGAACCAGGACTACCTGGCCACCCTCGCCACCGCCTTCGACACCGGCGTGCACACCACCGACTTCCGCAAGGACCCGGAGGGCTCCCGCAAGGCCGTCAACGCGGCCGTCGAGAAGGCGACCGAGGGCCGGATCAAGGACCTCTTCGGGCCGGACATGATCAACGCGGACACCCGGCTGGCGCTCACCGACGCGCTCCACCTCAAGGCGAAGTGGGCCTCCCCGTTCAGGGCGGCCGAGACCTCCGACCGGCCGTTCCACCGGCTGGACGGTTCGACGCCCGCCGTCAGCACGATGGCCCAGGCCGGTATGTTCCGCTACGCCGAGGGGTCCGGCGGCATCCTCGGCGAGCCCTGGCAGGCCGTCGAACTCCCGTACGCCGACGGCAGGCTGGCGATGGACCTGCTGGTGCCCGCCCAGGGAGGGTTCGAGGCCTTCGCCAAGGGGCTCGACCAGGCCCAGCTCAAGCTGGTCCTGGACTCGCTGGCCGAGCGGTCCGTCGACCTCACCCTGCCGCGCTTCCACTTCGACACGGCCAACGAACTGACGCCGGCCCTGCGCGCACTCGGCGTCAACGCCGCCTTCGACGACGCCGACCTGGGCGGCATCCCCGGGCCCGGCACGTCCGAGCGGCTGAAGATCGGCGCCGTGGTGCAGAAGGCCACCGTCGAGGTGGACGAGGAGGGCACCGTGGCCGCGGCCGGCAGCGGCGTCAGCATCGGGGTGGCGGGGGCGGCCCCCGCCAAGCGGCCCGCGCAGCTGCACATCGACCGGCCGTTCCTGTTCCTGATCCGGGACACCGGCACCGGGCGGCCGCTCTTCCTCGGCCAGGTCACCGACCCGCAGGCCCGCTGAACAGGGCCGCCGAGCAGGGCCGCTGAACAGTCGCTGTGCAGGCCCGCCGAGCAGGGCGGCGGCCTACCAGGCGGGGTAGCGGCCACCGAGCGCCGGATGGGCCGGCTCCCGGCTGCCGAACAGCACCAGCAGGTCGTCCGCCACCCGCAGCAGCGTCTCGTTGCCCTCCACCGCCTCGGTCCAGGCGGCCGGGAGGGCGGCGGCGCCGAACGCCGCGCCGACCAGGTTGCCGCAGACCGCGCCGGTGGAGTCGCTGTCCCCGGAGTGATTCACCGAGAGCAGCAGCGCCGTCCGGACCGGGTCCGGTTCGGTGGTGGCGGCCAGCAGGCAGTACACGGCGATGGCCAGGCACTCCTCGGCGATCCAGCCGAGCCCGACCCGCTCCACCGCCTCCGCCGACGGCTCGGACTCCTGCGCCACCCGCACCGCCCGGGCCAGCGCCTGCACGGTCTCCTTGGAGCCCGGCAGGTCCCGGATCTGCTCGACGGTCAGCCCGACCGCCGTCCACGGCTCGACCCCGTTCGCCAGCCGCTCGACCAGCGCGGCGAACGCGCCCGCCGCCAGGTAACCGGTCGGGTGCCCGTGGGTGAGCTGCGCGCACTGCGCGGCCAGCCCGAACGACTGCTCCGCACCCAGCCGGGCCAGCCCGAACGGCGCCGAACGCATCACCGTGCCGCAGCCCTTGGAGTGCGCGTTGATCGGCCCCGGCTGCCCGACCGGCGCCGGCGCCTCGAACACGGGGTGGTACGACACCCCGGTGAGGCAGGCGTTGCCCGGCGCCCGCCGCGCGTACAGGAACGGCTGCCGCAGCAGCCAGCCGTCGTACGGGCGGGCGAGCGGCTGCTGGTCCGGCGCGCCCTGGCTCTGGGTGAGCAGCCAGCGCCGGTAGGCGCCGTGGACGGCCTCCGGCACCGAGCCGCCGCCGCCCGACCAGCCCCGGACGAAGCCGCGGATCAGGCCCTCGGCGGTGAACAGCGTCATCTGGGTGTCGTCGGTGACCTCGGCGATCCGGCCGCCGGACGGCAGGCCGGTCACCCCGGCCGGGCCGTACTGCTCCCGGATCTGGTACAGCTGCTGGAACTCCACCGGCCAGCCCAGGGCGTCGCCGACCGCCCCGCCGAGCAGCGCCCCGCGCACCCGGTCCGGGTATCCAGGCTCGGTCACCGTCGCTCCCCCTCGTTCGTCCCGGAGTCCGTTCTATCAGGCCCGCCCGCCGACTCCGGATCTCCCCGGCGCGGGTCTCAGCGCCGGATCTCGCCGGCCCGGCCGTGCAGGGCGGCCCGGTCGGCGGCCGCACGGCCGGCCGCCCAGCCCTCGCCGTCGCTCACCCGGACCCGCTGCGAGACCAGCTTCGGGAACATCCGTCCGACCTCCTGGTCCACCGCCTCGGTCCGCGCCGCCAGTGCGGGCAGCAGCCGCTCGTCCGGCACCAGCTGCTCCTCGGTGCCGTCCTCGCGCAGGTGCCGGCCGGCCGCCGCGTCGCTGGTCGCCCGCTCGGTCGCGGCGGCGAGCCGCTCGCGGATCCGCGCCGCGTACGCCACCAGGAAGGAGTGCCGGAAGGACTTGGTGCGGGAGGCGCCGTCCAGGTGCTGGCGCGAGCCGGCCCGGTTCATCGCGTGCGTGGCCTGCACCAGCAGCGAGGTGTACAGCAGTTCGACGCCGTCCAGGTCGCCGTCGAAGCCGATGATGGTGCAGAAACCGAACTCCTTCGCCCAGACCACCCGGCACCGGTTGGCCGCCGCCACCGCGTCCAGCAGCATCGTCTTCGGGCCCTCGTACGGGTTGTCCACGCCGATCCGCAGTGCCGCCGGGGCGTTCCGGTCCGCGCCGGCGGCCGCCAGCAGCGCCTCGTCGATGCTGTGCTGCGCCATCAGCTGCTGGGCCTTGGCGGTGAGCGCCTCGGCCTCCTCCGGGTAGTCGGTGGACTCGGCCTTCGCCAGCAGCGCCCGGATCCGGGACAGCATCCGCGGCTCGCCCGGCACCGGTCCGGAGTGCTGTGGCCGCACCGCCCGCCCGGGGGCCGGGCCGACCGGGGCGACCGGGGGCAGCCGGCCCCAGGTGCGCAGCAGCTCCAGCACCGCGGTGGCCAGCGCGAAGCGGTCCAGCCGGTGCCGGTGGGCGAAGGCGGCCAGGTACGCCTCGTCGCCCTCCCACCAGAGCGACGTCTCCAGCTCGCGCAGCTGCTCGTGCCAGCGCCGGTCGAGCGCCGCCGCCGGGTGCCGGCGCCCCTCGGCGGCGATCAGGTCGACCGCGAGTGCCAGGTGCACCGGCTTCAGCTCCCGCCGCACCACCCGGACCAGGTCGGCCGGCCGCCACCCCGCCGACCAGCACCGGCCGACCGCGGTGTCCGCGTACCCGAGCAGCGCCCGGCTCACCGCCGGCCACTGGGCGGGGGAGGCCGCCAGCAGCGAGGCCCCGGTGTCCAGTGCGAGGTCCAGGGTCTCGTCCGGCGCGGTCAGCACCGCCCCCACCGCCCGCTCCAGCAGCGGCCCGGCGCTCTCGTCCGCGCCGGTCCGCCCCTGCCGCCTGCCCTTGCCCACGGTGTCGCCCGCTCTCCTCGTACCCGCCCTGCGGTCAGGACAGCCTCCCGCCCATGATGCCGGAGGTCGCCACCGAACCCCGTGGGCCGCCTGGCTGACGACGGGCGGTGCATGCTAACCGGAGTTCGATATTCCGTCAGTTTCGTTACCTGGAGCAGGTTTAGCCGATGTCCATCTACTGCTCTCGGTAGTAGGATCACCGGAGAGCGAGCCCTCCGGTGGTTGTGCGCGGCCGGTGCCTGGGAATCGTCCCGGGCGCCTCTGCAGACTGGGCTCCGCGCTGATCTTGCGAACGTCGTTCGATACGGCGGGCCGCTCGATCGAGAGCGGGTCCGGCTACGTCGTCGTCGGAGTGACGTAGCGCGTTGATGAGCCGACGTGCCCCCGGGAACGCGAAAGCGTGGGGGAGGACCCCGACAGTAGGTGTCGGATGAGGTCAATGGCTCGCGGTGGGGGCCTGCCTTCATGCACCAGCAGCCGGTGGACCGGCATTTCTACCTCGACGACTCGGGTGCGCACGACCAGGGGATCTGGCTCTATGCCTGGATGGGCGTACCGGCCTTGGACGAGGCGTGCTTCTTCGACGAGATCGACACGTTCCGGGCCGGCCTGCTGGCCGAGTACGGCATTCCGGTCGAGTTCGAGCTGCATGCGACCAAATTCCTGACCGGTCACGGTCGCCCTGGGGGCAAGGAGCTGGCGGCCAGGTATCGCAAGCACATCGCCCAGCACATGCTCGACCTGCTCGACGCCCAGCCCGACCTGTCCGTCGGCGCGGTCTTCGCGCAGCGGCCTCTCAGGCACCGCCGGCTCATGGACGAGGCTTTCGCCGGGACGCTTCGGCGGATCAACGCGCAGTTGGAGGCGGCCCGGGAGTACGGGCGGTTGGTGATCGACGGCGACGGCACCAACCCGCTGTACCAGGCCGCGTTCGACGAGGTGCGGCCTGCCAGGATCACCGGATTCAAGTTCGTTCCGGCGCACGAGAGCCAGCCCGTCCAGTTCGCCGACCTCATCGCCTACACCGCGTTCCAGTGGTTGGTCCGGGCTCCCAAGCGGGCCTTCATGCACCACTGGTACCCGGCTCATCTGGCCAAGGCGCACGGCCCCGAGCGGGTCTGAAACCGGCCCGGGACGACGAAACCCCGGCACTTGGCCGGGGTTCGTAAAAGCAGACCTGGCGACAGCGTTCACAGTCGCCCGGACCACGACTCCACTGTACCGCCGCCCGATGGCAAAGGCCATGCCATAGATCCCAGGACTTCTAGCCAATCAGCCCGACAGATGAGGGGATTGCCGTGACTGCATCCATTGAATTCAAGGAGCCAGGCCGTTCCGAACAGCAGACCGGCCACCCGCAGCTGCCGGGGCCGCGCGGGCCGGAGAGCCTGAACTTCGTTCTCAAGGGCGAGGAGTTCACCATCAGCGGCTTCGAGCGCCAGCTCCCGGAGCCCTCCTCCGCCACCGGCCGGGGCAAGCTGGTCAGGGCCGGCCTTACCGACCCCGGGACGGCGCTCGACGACGACGGCTGGCACGCGGTGGCCCGCGCCGTCGTCCACCCCGAGGCCATCGCCGCACTGCTGCGCACCCATGCCGGTTCGGCCACCGCGCTGATCGACGAGCATGTCGAAGGTGCGACGCTGCGCTCGATCCACGCCCGGGTATGGCTCACCGAGCTGTTCCCCGGACTGCAGCCGAGGACCGGTCAAGAGGCGCTGCCGATCCCGGACCCGGTCGTCCGGGGGGTGCTGGAAGAGAGCGAGGAGCGGACGGCCGGGCGGCCCCTGGCCACCGTGTCGTATGTGTACAAGAACCCGCAACACCTGCGGGACCACCTACGGCAGACCATCGCCTACACCCGGGAGGCCAATCCGAACCCCTACGATCAGTCCATCCTCGCCCGACGGATCACCCGCGCGGTGATCGCGCATCCCTGCCGGCTGGAGTTCGAGGACAACACGGAGACCATCCACGTCCTGGTGGTCCGGGACGGCATCACTCGGATCACCAGCGCCTGGGCGCTGCTCGCCGGAGACGACGCCACCCCGGGCAAGATCGCCGACGCCGCCACCGACGCGCTGCTAGCCGAGCGGCCCACCCGCCGGAACGCGGCCGAGCGGAGCCTCAGCCAACGGCACGCGCTGGGCCGCCACGACGAGCTCGAGCAACTCCGCGGCGAGTTCCTGCGGGGGCTCGGCGACCCGCCCACCGACCGGGCGGTGCGGATCGGCCAGACGCTGGTGGTGCCGGCGCAGATCGCAGTGGGTCTGCAGGCCTACCCGGGCGGTGTCCTGCCCGACGACGAGCTCTTCGATGACGCGGTGCGGAGCATCCTCGCCGCGGTGCACGTGGAGTTCAAGGGCTGGGACCTGGCCGCGCAGAACGTCGAGGTCGGCTCCCGGGCGCTCCGTCGGGTCCTGCTGTCCAACTCGGTGCAGCGTGCGGCCGGTCAGGTGGACCTCGCCGACGTCGTGGACCTCGCGATCGGCCGGATCCCGCCGAACCAGGTCTCGAGGGTGTTCGGCGACCCGACGATCCCGCCGACAGCCCTGTGGCGCGCTGTCTGCCTGGTGCACGCCCTGACCAGGAGCGAGCTCTACCGCGAGGTGAAGCGCCACGCGATGGACATCAAGGGCACGCGGGCGATGAAGTACGTCGGCTATGCGGAACTGCTGGGCCCGATTGTCGATCACCCCTGGCGCGCGGCGAAGAAGGCCGTTCTCCAGCAGGCCCGCAACGCCTGGGGCAACGGAGGCGTGCTCACCGACGACGTCCGCAACGGGATGTGGGAGCCGGTGCCGACGGCCCGCTTTGCCGATCTCGTCGGGCCCGCGCTGGACGGCGACCTTGATGCCCGGATGACCCTCGCGGTGGCCGGAGGCGTCGCGCTCATCACCGACAAACTGCTGACCCGGAACGTCGGATCCGCGGTCGGCCGAACCGTCCCCTTCCGCGCGGATGTGCACGCCGTGGTCGCGGGACTGTCGGCACCTGGCAACGAAGTGGGCTTCTGGATCCTGGCACACGCCGCCGACCGGTTCGAGCCGGACCGTCAGGCCAAGAATTCGCTGACCGACGCCCAGCTGACCAGGGCTACCGATCTGACGTCGTACTACACGCACATCGACGTCGACATGGCGCAGCCGGACCGGGTGGCGAGGGACGCGACGGGTGTCGAGATCGCACTCGGCCAGTACCGCGTGGTGTCCGTCTCCGACCCCGTGCTCGCCCAGGAGAAGGAGAACGAGAAGCTGACGGAGGCCGGAGGCAAGCCGCTCTCGGTCAACGAGCAGGTCACGCAGGCGCGGGCGGGTCTGCTGCAGTCCCTGGAGGCCGCTACCGACCACTTGAACAACCTGATGGCCCTCACCGCGAGCAGCACGCTGAACGCCTTCGGTTCCAAGGCCGAGTGGGAGCCACTCCACAAGCTCTCGTCGAAGCTCCAGAACGCCATCTACAACGGTGGCACAACCCTCCCCGGCACCGAGATGTACGAAGGGGACGACCCCTACGAGGACGACGAGGAGGAGTAGGCACGGAGGGTGGGCCCGGCCTCGAAGCCGGGCCCACCCGTGCCGGGCTCAGCGTTCGACGGTCTTGGCGAGGATCTCCGGGATGCGCTCCAGCAGGCGCCCGGCCGCGAGGCGGACGCCGAGGAAGGCGAGCAGGGCGCCGTAGAGCGGGCCGGCGAACAGGAGCGGCCAGGCCGGGCCGCCGGTGAGCAGCGCCCAGCCGAGGTAGCCGGTCACCGGGGTGCTGAGCAGCACGGCGCCGAACATCGAGCCGAAGCTGTTCAGCATCACCAGGCCGGACTGGCCGGGGGCCGCGTTGCGCATCGGGCTGCTGTCGGAGGGCATGGTGTACGGCGCCAGCACGCTGAGCACCGCGCCGATCGCGATGCTGGTGCCCAGCAGGGCGAACGCCACGCCCAGCGCGGGGGCCAGGCCGGCCCAGTCGCCGGTGACGGCGGCCAGCACCAGCGCCAGCACGGTCGTGACCGGCAGTGCGTAGGAGAGCACCGCGTAGGCCCGCCCGCGCAGCTCGTCCCGGGCGTCGGCGGGGGTGAGCAGGGTGGCGGCGACCATCCAGAACGCCGAGCCGTCCATGCCGAACAGGTTGATCATCTGCAGGCCGAGGAACATCCCGGTCGCCGCGATCAGGTAGACGCTGGACCAGCCCTGGACCACCGACAGCACGCAGAGCACCACGGTCATCCCGATGCTGGTGAACACGGCGGCCTTGGCCCGCGGCTCCCGCCAGGCGTAGCGGAGGTGGCGCTGCATCACCGCGCCGGTCCGGCCCGCGGGCAGGAAGCCCCAGCCGCGGGAGGACTGCACCCCGCGCGCCACCTCCAGGGTGGAGGCGTCGGCGGTGACCATCAGCTGCTGGAGGCTGGCCCGCCACCAGCGCAGGAGCAGCACCAGCAGCGCGGCGGTGGCGGCGAGCTGGAGCAGTGCCAGGCCGTAGCGGCCCTCGCCGGCGGTGCGGACGGCGTCCACCGCGCTGACCGGCGGCACCCAGCGCAGCACCGAGGCGATCGGCGCCAGCGGGCCGAGGTCGACGCCGGCGCCGGGCCGGCCGAAGACGCTCTGCGAGCCGAGGTTGGCGATCTGGATCAGCAGGGCGAAGAGCAGGCCGCCGAAGATCGCGAAGTCCTTGCCGCGCCGGCTGGAGAGCAGCCGGGCGTTGCCGGCGGCGACCGCGCGGGAGAGCGTCACCAGGCTGACCACGGCCAGTGGGACGCCGGCCACCGCGGCCGCCGCCGAGGCGGCGCCGTTCGCGCCGGACAGCGCGGCGCCGGTGACCAGCACCAGCGAGACCAGCGGGCCGGGCCCGATCAGCGCGGCCAGCACCGAGCCGCGCAGCAGCGGTCCGGGGCGCAGCGGCAGCATGGTGAGCCGGGTCGGGTCGGAGCTCTCGTCGCTGGAGAAGAGGAAGAGCGGCAGCGCGGCCCAGCCGATCGCGAGCACGCCGGTCAGCATCACGCCGGCGTCCCCGGCGGCACCGGCGCCGCTGTGCCCGTTGAGCAGCGCCATGCCGAGGGCGATCAGGCCGGCGAAGAGCAGGCCGACCACCGCGCCGACGACGTAGAGGGCGGTCCGGCCGGGGCTGCGCCTGAGCCCGTTGCGGAGCAGCCGGAGCTTGAGCGCGACGAGCGCGCGGACCACCGTCCGGCCGTCGGGGACCGGGGTGGGGACGGCCTGGACGCCGGTGGTCTGGGGGGAGCTCACCGCTGCTCGCCCCCGAGCCGGTCACCGTCGGGGTGCCCGTCGCCGGCCGGTGCGTCGTCGGCCGGTGCGTCGCCGGCCCGGCCGGTGCCGAGCCAGCCGAGGGCCAGGCCGTCGTCCTCGCGCACGCCGATCAGGGAGAGGAAGGCCTCGTGCAGGCTGCGGTCGCCGCGGACGGCGTCCAGCGGGCCCTGGGCGATCACCTGGCCGGCGTTGACCACGGCGACCCAGTCGCAGAGCTGCTCGACCAGCTCCATGACGTGGCTGGAGAAGACGACGGTGGAGCCGGCCGCGGCGTACCGCTTGAGCACCCCGCGGATGGTCTGGGCGGAGACCGGGTCGACGCCCTCGAAGGGCTCGTCCAGGAAGAGCACGTCGGGGTTGTGCAGCAGCGCGGCGGCCAGGCCGATCTTCTTGCGCATGCCGGTGGAGTAGTCGGCGACCAGCTTGTCGGCGTCGCCGGCGAGGTCCAGGACGGCCAGCAGCTCCTCGGCGCGGCGGTCCACCTCGGCGCCGGGCAGGCCGCGCAGCCGGCCGTTGTACTGCAGCAGTTCGCGGCCGCTGAGCCGCTCGAACATCCGCAGGCCCTCGGGCAGGATGCCGATCCGGGCCTTGACCGTGACCGGGTCGCGCCAGACGTCGGCGCCGTGGACCAGGACGGTGCCCTGGTCCGGCCGCAGCAGGCCGGTGACCATCGACAGGGTGGTGGTCTTGCCGGCGCCGTTCGGGCCGACCAGCCCGATGAACGCGCCGGCCGGCAGCTCCAGGCTCAGCCCGGCCACCGCGGCCTGGCTGCCGAAGTGCTTCCACAGCCCTTGGATGCTCACCGCCGATCGGGTGCCGGGCACGGGGGCGGGGGACGGCGGCGCTGACGCCTGCATGGCGGCCTTCTCTACTGGTCGGTACGGGTGGTGCGGGCCACAGCCTGCCATTGCCCGGCCAGGCCTGTCGCCCCCTTGATGATCTTCAGTGTGACTCGGCCGAACGGGTGAGACCATCCGGGGCCGGGCGGGTTCCGCGGCGCGTTCTGAGCCGGTCTCCGAAACCGGCAACTACTCAGCACCCCGGATCGTCCTGCACTATGAGAGTCAGTGAGCGCGAGTGCTCGTCGGGTGTCGGAGGTGGCGGATGGGCGGTCAGCCGTGGGGCGAGCAGGACCCCGGCTTCGGGGGCCGGTCTCCACAGGCGTCGCCGGCGCCTTACAACAAGCCGTGGCCGGCCGCATCCCCGTCGTTCGCACCGCAGTCCTTCGGCCCGCAGCCGTCCGGGCAGCTGCACCAGTCGCAGATGCGGGCGGCGCACACGGACCGGGACCGCACGGTCGACGTGCTGAAGGCCGCGTTCGCGGAGGGCCGGCTCACGGCCGACGAGTACGGCCAGCGGTTCGACGCGGCGAGCGCCGCGCAGACGTACGGCGAGCTGGCCCGGCTGGTGGCCGACCTGCCCTCCGGTCCGATGGTGACTCCGATGGTGACGCCGATGACGGCCGCCGGCCCGCCGGTGCCGCAGACGTTCCTGCCGCCGCCGGTCCTGCTGCCGCCGCCGCGGCCGACCAACGGCGCGGCCGTGGCGTCCCTGGTGCTCAGCCTGTTCGGGCTCGGACTGCCCGCGGTGATCGCCGGCCACGTCGCCAAGAACCAGCTGCGCACGCGCAAGGAGGACGGCGATGCGATGGCCACCGTCGGCCTGGTCATCGGTTACGTGGAGTGTGCGATCTTTGGCCTGTTCGTGCTCATCCTGCTCCTCGCGTCCGGAGGGCCGGCCTGACGTCCGCCGCCCCGCCCGGGGCTGCTCCGGTGGCGGCGGCCGTCCGGGTGTGGTAGAGCGGCAGGAGAGCGGTCCGACACCGGGCGGCCGCGCGCGGGACATCCGGGCGACACCCGGTCGACGGCCGCGACCTGCGGCGTTGCATTTGTTTTGACCGCGCCCGATGCGCTAGGTACGCTCTGACCTTGTGCCTGGGGTGTCCCCGGGTCCTTGTGCGTGCATGCACACCGGTCGCCGCGCCAAGCCGGAGCGCCTTTTCGGCGCGCCGCGCGTGAGCGCCGTCGCTGTACAGCTGCCCACGGGATTCCGTGCCGGAATAAACCCAACACACCCGACCGCGTGGGTCGACCACGGGGCCGTGTGCGACGGGAACACCGCAGGTTAGTTCCACCAAGCCTTGGCACACAGAAAACGGAGAAACGGTGCCTACGATCCAGCAGCTGGTCCGAAAGGGCCGGCAGGACAAGGTCGAGAAGAACAAGACTCCCGCGCTGAAGGGCTCCCCGCAGCGTCGTGGGGTCTGCACGCGTGTGTACACGACCACCCCGAAGAAGCCGAACTCGGCGCTTCGTAAGGTCGCCCGTGTGCGCCTCACCAGCGGGATCGAGGTCACCGCTTACATCCCGGGCGAGGGCCACAACCTGCAGGAGCACTCCATCGTGCTGGTTCGCGGTGGTCGTGTGAAGGACCTTCCTGGTGTCCGCTACAAGATCATCCGCGGTTCGCTCGACACCCAGGGTGTCAAGAACCGCAAGCAGGCCCGCAGCCGCTACGGCGCCAAGAAGGAGAAGTAAGAATGCCTCGTAAGGGCCCCGCCCCGAAGCGCCCGGTCATCATCGACCCGGTTTACGGCTCCCCGGTCGTCACCCAGCTGGTCAACAAGATCCTGCTGCACGGCAAGCGCTCCACCGCCGAGCGGATCGTCTACGGCGCCCTCGAGGGCGTCCGTGAGAAGACCGGCTCGGACCCGGTCGTGACGCTGAAGCGCGCGCTGGAGAACGTCAAGCCGGCCCTCGAGGTCAAGTCCCGCCGTGTCGGTGGCGCGACCTACCAGGTTCCGGTCGAGGTCCGTCCGGGCCGCGCCAGCACCCTGGCGCTGCGCTGGATGGTCGGTTACTCCCGCGCCCGTCGCGAGAAGACCATGACCGAGCGCCTGATGAACGAGATCCTCGACGCCAGCAACGGCCTGGGCGCTTCCGTGAAGCGTCGCGAGGACACCCACAAGATGGCCGAGTCCAACAAGGCCTTCGCGCACTACCGCTGGTAGTCCCAACCCCGTCACTAGACAGAGAGAGAACGAGCCACCATGGCTGCAACCTCCCTTGACCTCGCCAGGGTCCGCAACATCGGGATCATGGCGCACATCGACGCGGGCAAGACCACCACCACCGAGCGGATCCTGTTCTACACCGGTGTCTCGTACAAGATCGGTGAGGTCCACGATGGCGCTGCCACCATGGACTGGATGGAGCAGGAGCAGGAGCGCGGCATCACGATCACGTCGGCCGCGACGACCTGTCACTGGACGCTCGACGGCGTTGACAACACGATCAACATCATCGACACCCCGGGTCACGTCGACTTCACCGTCGAGGTGGAGCGTTCGCTGCGCGTCCTCGACGGTGCCGTGACGGTGTTCGACGGTGTCGCCGGTGTCGAGCCCCAGTCCGAGACCGTGTGGCGGCAGGCTGACCGCTACGGCGTCCCGCGCATCTGCTTCATCAACAAGCTGGACCGCACGGGCGCGAACTTCTTCTTCTGCGTCGACACCATCGTGGAGCGCCTCGGCGCGACCCCGCTGGTGATGCAGCTCCCGATCGGTGCCGAGTCGGACTTCCAGGGCGTCGTCGACCTGGTCCGCATGAAGGCGCTGGTCTGGACGGCCGAGGCCGCCAAGGGCGAGATGTACGACATCGTCGACATCCCGGCCGACCTGGTGGACCAGGCCGAGGAGTACCGCGAGAAGCTGCTGGACACCGTGTCGACCGTCAGCGACGAGGTGATGGAGCTCGCCATGGAGGGCGAGTCCGTCCCCGAGGCGCTGCTGATCTCCGCGATCCGCAAGGGCACGCTGAACTCGGACTTCACGCCGATCTTCTGTGGCACCGCCTTCAAGAACAAGGGCGTTCAGCCCCTGCTCGACGCGGTCGTCAACTACCTCCCGTCGCCGCTGGACATCGAGTCCATCGAGGGCACCAAGCCCGGCGACGACACGGTCAAGATCTCCCGCAAGGCGTCGGACGACGAGCCGCTCGCGGCGCTGGCGTTCAAGATCATGTCCGACCCGCACCTGGGCAAGCTCACCTTCGTCCGGATCTACTCCGGGCGCCTTGAGGCCGGCACCGCCGTCCTCAACGCGGTGAAGGGCCGCAAGGAGCGCATCGGCAAGATCTACCGCATGCACGCCAACAAGCGTGAGGAGATCGACTCGGTGGGCGCCGGCGACATCGTCGCCGTCATGGGTCTCAAGCAGACCACCACCGGCGAGACCCTGAGCGACGAGAAGCACCCGGTCATCCTGGAGTCCATGGACTTCCCGGCCCCGGTCATCCGCGTCGCGATCGAGCCGAAGTCCAAGGGCGACCAGGAGCGGCTCGGTACCGCCATCCAGCGCCTGGCCGAGGAGGACCCGTCCTTCCAGGTCAACACGGACGAGGAGACCGGCCAGACCATCATCGCGGGTATGGGCGAGCTGCACCTTGAGGTGCTGGTCGACCGTATGAAGCGTGAGTTCAAGGTCGAGGCCAACGTCGGCAAGCCGCAGGTCGCGTACCGCGAGACGATCCGCAAGGCCGTCGAGCGTATCGACTTCACGCACAAGAAGCAGACCGGTGGCTCCGGCCAGTTCGCGAAGATCCAGATCGCGATCGAGCCGATCGAGTCCGGCGAGGGCTACGAGTTCGTGAACAAGGTCACCGGTGGCCGCGTGCCGAAGGAGTACATCCCTTCGGTCGACGCCGGTTGCCAGGAGGCCATGGAGTTCGGCGTGCTCGCCGGCTACCCCCTCCAGGGTGTCCGCGTCACGCTGCTCGACGGTGCCTCGCACGACGTCGACTCCTCCGAGCTCGCGTTCAAGATCGCCGGCTCGATGGCCTTCAAGGAGGGCGCTCGCAAGGCGTCCCCGACCCTGCTCGAGCCGATGATGGCCGTCGAGGTCACCACGCCCGAGGACTACATGGGCGATGTGATCGGCGACATCAACTCTCGCCGTGGCCAGATCCGGTCCATGGACGAGCGCTACGGTGCCCGCGTCGTGTCGGCGCTGGTCCCGCTCTCCGAGATGTTCGGCTACGTCGGTGACCTGCGCAGCAAGACCTCTGGTCGCGCAAGCTACTCGATGCAGTTCGACTCGTACGCCGAGGTTCCGCGGAACGTGGCGGACGACATCATCGCCAAGGCCAAGGGCGAGTAAGGACCGGCACCAGCCGGCCCTTACCCGAGGCCGCACTGGTCCCGACATTCGGGACGATTGCGAACCCTTAGGCTATTAGGAGGCGAACCCGGGGGAATCCACTCGGACTCCCCCGGGGGCCTCCGCCCCCACCCGCGGGACGGCATGGGGTGCTGCGGCACCGCGTACCCAAACCCGATCAAAGACCAACTGACGTCAGCACGGCGTACAGAACTGTCCTCAGGAGGACTGCAGTGGCGAAGGCGAAGTTCGAGCGGACGAAGCCCCACGTCAACATCGGCACCATCGGTCACATCGACCACGGTAAGACGACCCTTACCGCGGCCATCACCAAGGTGCTGCACGACGCGTACCCGGAGATCAACCCCTTCACGCCGTTCGACCAGATCGACAAGGCGCCGGAGGAGCGGCAGCGCGGTATCACCATCTCGATCGCGCACGTCGAGTACCAGACCGAGGCGCGTCACTACGCCCACGTTGACTGCCCGGGTCACGCGGACTACATCAAGAACATGATCACCGGTGCGGCCCAGATGGACGGTGCGATCCTCGTCGTCGCCGCCACCGACGGCCCGATGCCGCAGACCAAGGAGCACGTCCTCCTGGCCCGCCAGGTCGGCGTCCCCTACATCGTCGTCGCCCTGAACAAGGCCGACATGGTGGACGACGAGGAGATCCTGGAGCTCGTCGAGCTCGAGGTCCGTGAGCTCCTCTCCGAGTACGAGTTCCCGGGCGACGACCTGCCGGTCGTCCGCGTCTCCGCGCTGAAGGCGCTGGAGGGCGACAAGGAGTGGGGCGAGAAGCTCCTCGGCCTGATGCACGCGGTGGACGAGAGCATCCCCACCCCGGCCCGCGCCGTGGACCAGCCGTTCCTGATGCCGATCGAGGACGTCTTCACGATCACCGGTCGTGGCACCGTCGTCACCGGTCGTATCGAGCGTGGCATCCTCAAGGTCAACGAGACTGTCGACATCATCGGCATCAAGGAGACCAAGACCACCACCACGGTCACCGGCATCGAGATGTTCCGCAAGCTGCTCGACGAGGGCCAGGCCGGTGAGAACGTCGGTCTGCTCCTCCGTGGCATCAAGCGCGAGGACGTCGAGCGCGGCCAGGTCATCATCAAGCCGGGCTCGGTCACCCCGCACACCGAGTTCGAGGCCCAGTCCTACATCCTGTCGAAGGACGAGGGTGGCCGCCACACCCCGTTCTTCAACAACTACCGCCCGCAGTTCTACTTCCGTACCACGGACGTGACCGGCGTCGTGACCCTCCCCGAGGGCACCGAGATGGTCATGCCGGGCGACAACACCGCCATGACGGTCGTGCTGATCCAGCCGATCGCCATGGAGGAGGGCCTGAAGTTCGCCATCCGTGAGGGTGGCCGCACCGTCGGCGCCGGCCAGGTCACCAAGATCCTCAAGTAATTGACGATCTAGACCTGCCTGCACCAACAGGCGACCCGAAGGGCCCCGCACACTCCGGTGTGCGGGGCCCTTCGGCCTTCACCAAGCGCTCATCCGGTCTCACGGTGGGCTCACGACCGACTGCTATTCTCGGGCTCGATCCAGCAGGCCGCAGCGAAAGCGGGACCAACTCATGTCAACGGCGCCCCTGTTGTCGGTTGTTATGCCGATCTTCAACGAGCAGGAGGCTCTGCCCCTGACGGCCGAGCGGCTGCGTCCGATCCTGGACGGGCTCGGTGTCGACTACGAGGTCGTCGGCGTCGACGACGGCAGCACCGACGCCACCCCGGTCATCATGCAGAAGCTCCGGCAGGACTGGCCGCAGCTGCGGATCGTCCGGTTCGCGCGCAACTCCGGCCACCAGGCCGCGCTGACCGCCGGCATCCACCGGGCCTTCGGCGACTACGTGGTCTCCATCGACGCCGACCTCCAGGACCCGCCGGAGAAGATCCCCGAGATGCTCGACCTCGCCCGCGAGCAGAACCTCGACATCGTGTACGGCGTGCGCGGCGACCGCGGGACGGACACCTTCTTCAAGCGGCACACCGCCGGCGCCTACTACTGGCTGATGCGCAAGCTGGTCGGCAAGCGGATGCCCAACCAGGCGGGCGACTTCCGGCTGCTCAGCCGCGCCGCCGTCGACGCGCTGAAGGCGATGCCCGAGCACCAGCCGGTCTACCGGCTGCTGGTGCCGTGGCTCGGCTTCCCCAGCGGCGAGGTGGTCTACGTCCGCGAGGAGCGGGTGGCCGGCAGCACCAAGTACCCGCTCTCGAAGATGGTCCGGCTGGCGCTCGACAGCATCACCAACTTCTCCGCCAGCCCGCTGCGGCTCGCCACCTGGCTCGGCCTGCTGAGCTTCGTGGTCTGCATCCTCCTCGCGGTCTACACCACGGTGTCGTACGCCTTCGGCTCCACCGTGCCCGGCTGGTCCTCGCTGTTCATCGGGATGCTCTTCATCGGCGCCGTGCAGCTGATCTGCGTCGGCCTGCTCGGCGAGTACGTCGGGCGGATCTACTCGGCCGTGCAGGCCAGGCCGGCCTACTTCGTCGGCCACGACTCGGCCGAGGACGACCTGCGGGACGGGGCCCGGTGACCTTCACGCGCGAACCGGCCGGCCCGCCCGCGGCCGGCCGGAACACCCGCCGCCAGCTGCCGTCCTTCCTCGTCATCGGCGTCCTGAGCACGCTCTTCTACCTGCTGCTGTTCGTCGTCGCGCGGTCGGTCACCGGCGCGCAGGCCGCCAACCTGATCGCGCTCGCGGTCAGCGCGGTCGCCAACACCGCCGCCAACCGCCGGTTCACCTTCGGGATCACCGGCAGCGAGGGCGCGCTGAAGGACCAGCTGCAGGGCGCGGTGGCGTTCCTGATCGGCCTCGGCCTGAGCAGCGGCGCGCTCGCCCTGCTGGACCTGCTGGTGCCGGACGCCTCGCGGCCGGTCGAGGTGGCCGGGCTGGTGGTGGCCAACGGCCTGGCCACGGTGGCGCGCTTCCTGCTGCTCAAGGTCTGGGTCTTCCGCGGCCGGTGACGTCCGCGCCGCCGGCGCCCGGGCCCGGTGACGCGCGAGGGCCCGGCCGCATCAGCTGCGGCCGGGCCCTCGGCACGTACGGGGAGCCGTCGGATCAGGCGCGGTGGGCCGCGCTCAGGCCGGCGGTGAACGCCTTCACCTGCTGGTAGTCGGGCAGCAGGCCGCTCGCCAGCGCCTCGGCCAGCGACGGCGCCTCGGCGTCCTTGGCGGAGAGCTGCGGCGCGTCGGCCGGCCACACGATGCCGAGGTCCGGGTCCAGCGGGTGCACACCGTGCTCACCGGTCGGGTTGTACGTCTCGGAGCACAGGTAGGTGAGCGTCGCGTCGTCGGTCAGCGCGCAGAAGCCGTGGCCGAGACCCTCGGAGATGTAGACCGCCTTGCGCTCGGTCTCGTCCAGGCGCACGCCCTCCCAGCGGCCGAAGGTCGGCGAGCCGACCCGCAGGTCCACGATGACGTCCAGCACCGCGCCGCGCACGCAGGTCACGTACTTGGCCTGGCCGGGCGGGACGTCGGCGAAGTGGATGCCGCGCACGACGTCCTTGCTGGAGAGCGAGAGGTTGGCCTGGGCCAGCCGCAGCGGGTGGCCGACCACCTCGGCGAGCCGGTCGAAGCGGAACCACTCGGTGAAGTGGCCGCGCGCGTCGCCGTGCAGCTGGGGGGTGATCTCCCAGGCGCCCTCGATGGACAGCTCGTTGAACTTCACCGGGCCGCCTCCTCGTCGAGCAGCGCCACCAGGTACTGGCCGTAGCCGCTCTTCAGCAGCGGCTCGGCCAGCTCGCGCAGCTGCGCGGAGTCGATCAGGCCGGCCCGCCAGGCCGCCTCTTCGATGCAGCCGATCTTGAAGCCCTGGCGCTCCTCTATGACCCGGACGAACTCCGAGGCCTGGACCATCGAGACGAACGTGCCGGTGTCCAGCCAGGCGGTGCCGCGGTCGAGGATCGTCACGTGCAGGTCGCCGGCCTGGAGGTAGGCCTCGTTGACCGCGGTGATCTCCAGCTCGCCGCGCGCGCTCGGCTTCAGGTTGCGGGCGATCTCGACGACCCGGTTGTCGTAGAAGTACAGGCCGGGGACGGCGTAACGGGACTTGGGCTCGGTG
The DNA here is from genome assembly GCF_040643935.1 of Kitasatospora sp. NPDC047058. Classification (NCBI taxonomy): domain Bacteria; kingdom Bacillati; phylum Actinomycetota; class Actinomycetes; order Kitasatosporales; family Streptomycetaceae; genus Kitasatospora; species Kitasatospora sp. NPDC047058. The sequence continues at coordinate 25,217 of NZ_JBEYVJ010000028.1, forward strand.
GGCTTCTCCTCGATGGAGATCACCTGGCCGTCCTCGTCGAACTCGACCACGCCGTACGCGGTCGGGTCCGCCACCGGGTACGCGAAGACGCGGCCGCCCTTGGCGCCGGTGTGCTCCGAGAGCCGGGTGCCGAGGCCGCTGCCGTGGAAGATGTTGTCGCCGAGGATCAGCGCGACGTTCTCGTCGCCGATGAAGTCGGCACCCAGCACGAAGGCCTGGGCGATGCCCTCCGGACGCTCCTGGACGGCGTACTCCAGCCGCAGGCCGAACTGCGATCCGTCGCCCAGCAGACGCTCGAACTGCTCCCGGTCGGCCGGGGTGGTGATGATGAGGATCTCGCTGATGCCGGCCATCACCAGGGTGGACAGCGGGTAGTAGATCATCGGCTTGTCGAAGACCGGGAGGAGCTGTTTCGAGACCGCTCGGGTCAGCGGCCACAGCCGCGAGCCGGTACCGCCGGCCAGAAGGATTCCACGCATGCGTGCACCTTATGCGAGTCCGGCGGGGCGGGTGAGGCCCGGGTCATGGGGCCCCCGGACGCGACGGTAGACTTCGGCGCACTATGCGCATCCTCGTGACCGGCGGTGCCGGCTTCATCGGTTCTGAATTCGTCCGCCAGCTGCTGGGCGCCGACACCACTGACCAGATCACGGTCTTCGACAAGCTCACGTACTCGGGCGTCGAGGCCAACCTGGCGCCGGTGGCGGGCCACAGCGGCTACTCCTTCGTCCGGGGTGACATCTGCGACGTGGACGCCGTCGACCAGGTCATGCCCGGCCACGACGTCGTCGTCCACTTCGCGGCCGAGTCCCACGTGGACCGCTCGATCGCGGGCGCCGGCCCCTTCGTGCTGACCAACGTCGTCGGCACCCAGGTCCTGCTGGACGCCGCCCGCAAGCACGGCGTCGGCCGCTTCGTGCACATCTCCACCGACGAGGTGTACGGCTCGATCAGCGAGGGCTCCTGGACCGAGACCTGGCCGCTGGCCCCGAACTCCCCGTACTCCGCCTCCAAGGCCTCCTCCGACCTGCTGGCGCTGGCGTACCACCGCACGCACGGCATGGACGTCGTGGTGACCCGCTGCTCCAACAACTACGGGCACTACCAGTTCCCCGAGAAGGTCATCCCGCTCTTCACCACCAACCTGATCGACGGCAAGAAGGTGCCGCTGTACGGCGACGGCGGCAACGTCCGCGACTGGCTGCACGTCTCGGACCACTGCCGGGGCATCGAGCTGGTCATGCGCAACGGCCGCGCCGGCGAGGTCTACAACATCGGCGGCGGCACCGAGGCCACCAACAAGGAGCTCACCGGCCTGCTGCTGGAGGCCGCGGGCGCCGGCTGGGACATGGTCGACTACGTCGCCGACCGCAAGGGCCACGACCTGCGCTACTCGATCGACATCAGCAAGATCCGCGAGGAGCTCGGCTACGAGCCGCAGGTCCGCTTCGAGGACGGCCTCGCCGCGACCATCGCCTGGTACCGCGAGAACCGCGCCTGGTGGGAGCCGCTGAAGACGAAGGCGGCACTGGAGAAGTGACCGCCAACGCCTCCGGCCAGGTCCGCTGGCTGGTCACCGGCGCCGCCGGGATGCTCGGCCAGGACCTCCTCGCGGTCCTGGCCGCCGACCCGGCCGCCGCGGTCACCGCGCTGGGCCGGGCCGACCTGGACATCACCGACGCGGCGGCCGTGCAGGCCGCCGTCGAGGGCCACGACGTGGTCGTGAACTGCGCGGCGTGGACGAACGTCGACGCCGCGGAGACCGAGGAGGAGGCCGCCACCGCCGTCAACGGCACCGGCGTCCGCAACCTCGCCGCCGCCTGCGCCAAGACCGGCGCCCGGCTGCTGAACGTCTCCACCGACTACGTGCTGCCCGGCGACGCCACCGAGCCGTACGCCGAGACCGCGCCGACCGGCCCGGTCAACGCGTACGGCCGCAGCAAGCTGGTGGGGGAGCAGGCCGTCGCCGAGCTGCTGCCCGCGCACGGCTACAACGTGCGCACCGCCTGGCTGTACGGCGAGCACGGCGCCAACTTCGTCGCCACCATGCTCAAGCTGGCCGCCCAGCGGGACAGCCTGGACGTGGTGGACGACCAGCAGGGCCAGCCGACCTGGTCGTACGCCCTGGCGCAGCGGCTGGCCGAGCTCGGCAGGGCCGCGCTGGCCGGGCAGGCGCCGGCCGGCGTCTACCACGGCACCGCGAGCGGCCGCACCACCTGGTGCGGGCTGGCCCGCGAGACCTACCGGCTGAGCGGGCTGGACCCCGAGCGGATCCGCCCGACCACCTCGGAGGCGTTCGTCCGCCCGGCCGTCCGGCCGTCCTTCAGCGTGCTCGGCCACGACGGCTGGGCCGCGGCCGGCCTGGCACCGCTGCCGGACTGGCAGGCCATGCTGGCCACGGCCCTGGAGCGCCCGGCCTTCCGGGCGCTGCGCGACGCGGCGGAGGGGTGAGCGGCGTGCTCGGCCGGCTGACCCGCGCCCTGCCGCCCGGCCTGCTGGCCGTCGGCGTCGGCACGGTGACCCTCGGTGTCGCCTCGTACGCGCACCTGGCGGTGGCCGGGCACGCGCTGGACCGCGAGTCGCTGGCCGAGGTCTCGGTCCTGTGGACGATGGCGATGTCCTTCGGGCTGGGGCTGTTCTTCCCGGTGGAGCAGGAGCTCACCCGGGTGATCGCCGCCCGCGCGGCCACCGGGCAGGGTGCCCTGCCGGTGCTGCGCAAGGCGACCGTGCTGACCGCCGGGCTGCTGCTGGTGGTGCTGGCCGGGCTGGCCGCCTTCTCCGGGCAGCTCGCCGACGTGTTCTTCCACGGCGACCGGACCATGGTGGTGGCGCTGGCCGCCGCCTTCGTCGGTCCGGCCGCCTGCTACCTGACCCGCGGCGTGCTCGCCGGTCTGGGGCACTTCACCTCGTACGGCGTCCAGCTGGGCGTCGACGGGGTGCTGCGGATCGCCTTCTCGGTGGGCCTGATGGCGGCGGGCGTCCATTCGGCGCTCGCCTACAGCCTGATCCTGGCGGTCTCGCCGGTCCTGGCGATGCTGGTGAGCCTGCCGAAGACGCTGCGGGTCTCCCGGCCCGGCCCGGCGATCGGCTGGCGGGAGCTGTGCAGCGGCCTCGGCATGCTGACCGCGTCCTTCCTGCTGGCCCAGTTCGTGGCCAACGCCGCCGTCCTGTCGATCCAGGTGCTGGCGCCCTCGCAGGCCGTCCTGGTCGGTGCGTTCACCGGCGCGATGGTGCTGAGCCGGGTCCCGCTGTTCGTCTTCGGCGCGCTGCAGGCCTCGCTGATGTCGGGGCTGTCCACCGCGGTGGCCACCGGCGACCGGGCCGGCTTCCGCAAGCTGCTGACCAAGACCTGCGCCATGGTCGGTGCCCTCGGCGTACTCGGCGGAGTGCCCGCCGTCGCCCTGGGGCCGTGGATCATTCACGTCGCGTTCAACGCCGACCGGCATGCTCTCGGCCCGGTGGACTTCCTCTGGCTCTCGGTCGGCACGCTGGCGTACCTGCTGGCGACCGTCGTGGGCCAGGCGGTGATCGCCCGGGGCCACCACCGCCGGCAGTTGGCCGGCTGGGCCCTCGGCACCCTGGCGCTGCTGCTGGTCACCTGTCTGCCGGGCGACCCGGCAACCCGCGTCGAGGCCGCATACACGGTGGGACCCCTGGTGGTCCTGGCAGTGATGTTGCTGGCCCTGCGCGGTGGCGGTAGGTTGCCGGGCGCCGGACCCGACACCGCGCGGGCAGCTGTCGCCGCCGACACCGTTTCCGCCGGCTGAGCCGTCGTGCTCCCCCCGGCCCCCCGGAAGGGCACTGTGGCCCCGGCTTCCCCCATATGTGCCTCACCCACGCGTGAAAGGCGTAACCCATCGTGCAGCTGAGTGTGCTGACCTCGATCACCGGCGTGCTGGTGCTCGTGTGGATTCTGGAGCTGTTGCGCCGTCAACAGCTCCGGGAGAAGTACGCCGCGCTCTGGCTCGGCATCGGGCTCGTGGTCGCCCCCCTCGGGTTCTTCCCGCGGGTGCTCGACTCGACCGCCCGCCGCCTCGGCGTCGCATCGGGCGTCAGCCTGGTGCTGTTCGCGGGCTTCCTGCTCGTCCTGCTGGTCTGCGTCCACCTCAGCTGGGAGACCAGCCGGCTGGAGGCCGAGACCAGGACCCTGGCCGAGGACGTCGCGATGATGCGGGCGCACCTGGCCGAGCACCACGACTTCCCGATCGCCCGCGCGAGCGGTGGCGTGACCGACCCCGAGGTGAAGGCATGATCGACGGCAAGCGGGTACTGATCATCCTGCCGGCGTGGAACGAGGCCGAGGGCCTGCCCAAGATCCTCCGCGAGATCCAGCAGAAGCTCCCCGGCGTCGACACCCTCGTGGTGGACGACGGCTCCACGGACAACACCGCCGCGGTCGCGGCCGCGGCCGGCTCCCGGGTCGCCCAGCTGCCGTACAACCTCGGCGTCGGCGGTGCGATGCGGTTCGGTTACCGCTACGCGCACCTGCACGACTACGACGTCGCCATGCAGTGCGACGCCGACGGCCAGCACGACCCGGCGTACGTGCCGACCCTGCTGGCCAAGCTGGAGGAGGCGGACCTCGTCATCGGCGCCCGCTTCGCCGGCGAGGGCTCCTACAAGGTGCGCGGTCCGCGCTCCTGGGCGATGAAGCTGCTGTCGGTGGTGCTGTCCCGCGTGGCCGGTACCCGGCTCACCGACACCACCTCGGGCTTCAAGGCCTGCAACAAGCCGATGATCGAGTTCTTCTCGCAGTGGTACCCGGTCGAGTACCTCGGCGACACGATCGAGAGCATGGTCGGCGCGGCCCGCTGCGGCTTCGTGATCCGGCAGGTCCCGGTCGCGATGCGCGAGCGCACCACCGGCACGCCGAGCGCCTCGCCGATCAAGGCGACGGTCTACCTCGCCCGGGCCGGCCTGGTCCTGCTGCTGGCGATGATCCGCCGGATGCCCAAGCACATCAAGGCCATCCAGCCCGCCTCCCGTACCGCCGCCCGCCGGCCCGAGCTCATCGGCAAGGTCTAGGTCCACGCGATGTCCCGATTCGAGATCCTGCTGCCGTACTACGGCGACGTGCGCCTGATGCAGGACGCCGTCCGCAGCGTGCTGGCCCAGGACGGCGACGACTGGCGGCTGACCGTCGTCGACGACGGCAAGGAGCCGGACGTCCCCGGCTGGTTCGAGTCGCTGGGCGACCCCCGGGTGCGGTACTTCCGCAACGAGCAGAACCTCGGCGTCTCCGGCAACTTCAACCGCTGCGTCGAGCTGGCCGAGTACGAGCACCTGGTGCTCATGGGCTGCGACGACCTGATGCACCCCAACTACCTGAAGGTCGTCCGGGAGGCGCTGGAGCGCTTCCCGGACGCCGGCATGGTGCAGCCGGGCGTGCTGGTGATCGACGGGGACGGCAAGCCGGTCGAGGGCCTGGCCGACGCGATGAAGCGCAAGCTGTACGCGCCGAAGGACCCGGGCCCGGCGCTGATGACGGCCGAGCCGCTGGCGATCAGCCTGATGCGCGGGAACTGGCTGTACTTCCCGTCGATCTGCTGGCGGACCAAGGCGGTGCAGCAGTTCCGCTTCCGCACCGACCTCGGGGTGATCCAGGACCTCGCGCTCATCCTCGACCTGCTGCTGGACGGGCAGTCCCTGGCGCTCACGCCGGAGGTCTGCTTCAGCTACCGCCGGCACGCGGTGAGCGAGTCCTCGGCGACGGCGTTCAGCGGCAAGCGCTTCGAGGAGGCGCGGCGCTTCTTCCGGGAGGCGGCGGACCGCCTCGACGCGCACGGCTGGCACCGGGCCGCGACGGTCTCGCGCCGCTTCCTCTCCTCGCGGCTGCACGCGCTGACCATGATCCCGGCGGCCGGCAAGAAGGCCGGGATGCAGGGCGTCGGCGCGATGCTGAGCCATGTGGCGGGGCGGCGCGCCTGACCGGTGCGCAGGCCGGGCCGCGGTGTGCGGGAGCACGAGGAGCCCGGCTCCTTCCCACGGGAAGGGGCCGGGCTCCCTGCCCTTTCGGGCACCCGTTCTCACCAGCCGGGTATGACACCCTCTTGGGGGTGTGATTACCATGAGTCGCACGCAGAGTGTGATATGTGAACCGGCCGTCCCGCGTGGCGGCCGCTTCCTTGTTCCGGATTGGATACCGCTCCTGCTCAGATCGTCAGCGTGACCTTCACATCCGGTCCGTCCCGAGAACGGTGAACGAAGCTGCGGGGGGACCGCCAAGGGGCCGAGCGGCCTGCCGGATCCCAATTCAGAGCCGGGCTACCAGGGGAAGAGTCGGAGTTCAGTGCAGAGTTCAGCAAAGACCGTCGAAGAACGGCCGGACGGCAGCGGGACGTCCAGACCGGACGGCGCGCCGGCCGGTCGCCGCCCGGACGTGATAACCCGGGCGGGCGCCCTCGCGCTGCGCGCCAGCACCCACCGCCGGTTCTGGCCGCTCCTGCTGGTCGCCGGCTACCTGCTGGAGCTGGCCTACCGCCTGGTGCTGGTCCGCCACCTCAGCTACCCCTCGGTGCACGCGGACGAGGACACCTACCTGGTGCTGGCGCGGGTGCTCGCGGGCCGGCCGACCACCGAGATGCCCGTCGGCGTGGTGATCCCCGGCGGCTACCCGCTGCTGATCTCGCCCGCGCTGCGGCTCTCCGACGACCCGGTCATGGCCTACCACCTGGTGCTCGGGCTGAACGCGCTGTTCAACGCGCTGGTCTTCCCGCTGGCCTACCTGGCCCTGCGCCGGCTGGGCCTGCGCCGGATCCTGGCGTACCTGTTCGCCTTCGCCACCGCGCTGCTGCCGCCGGTCGTCTTCTACTCGCAGTTCGCGATGGCCGACACCGTGCTGCCGGTGCTGGTGCTCTGCTGGCTGCTCTGCCTGCACGGGTGGCTCTCCGACGAGCCGCTCAGGCGCCGCTACTGGTACGCGGTGGGCGCCGCCGCCTCCGCCGCGTACTCGATGGCCACGCACGACCGCGGCGGCGTGATCGTCGCGATCACCGGCGTGGTGCTGGTGGCCGCCCTGGTCTTCCGCTGGGCGCCGTGGCGCACCACGGTGGCCGGGCTCGCCGTCCTGGTGGCCGGCTTCGGCGCCGCCAAGCTGCTGGCCCGCTGGCTGCTCACGCACTTCACCGTGTCCGACAGCACCGTCGGCACCCAGGCGATCGACAACTTCGTCAACCCGGAGCTGCTTCCCCGGACGCTGACCCGCTCGCTCGGCCAGTTCTGGTACCTGATCGTCTCGACCTACGGCGTGGCCGGCCTGGCGATCGTGTTCTGCCTGTTCGCCCTGTTCAGCGGCCGGGTCGACCGGGCCTCCCGGATCGTCGGCACGGTCATGGTCACCCTGATGGCCGGCGTCGCGCTCGCCTCCGCGGCCGCGCTCCCGGACGACGGCCGGATCGACAACTGGGTGTACGCCCGCTACCTGTCGCTGCTGGTGCCGGCGATGTTCGTGACCGGCGTGGCGGTGCTGAGCCGGCTCGGCCGCCGCGCGCTCGGCTACGTGGCGCTGGGCACCGTCGGGCTCACCCTGGCGCTGTACGAGGTCGTCACCTGGTACGCCGGCTCCGAGCTGTACAAGAAGGTGTTCATCGGCTGGGCGCTGCCCGACACGTCGTTCCTGAGCGCCAACTGGTCCGGCCTGCAGATGCTCCGGGTCACCGCGGCGGCGTTCGCGCTGCTGCTGGTCGCCTGTCTGCTCCGGGCCGCGGCCGGGCGCAAGGTGCTCTGGGTGGTCGCCGTCGCGGTCGGCCTGCTCGCCGCCTTCGCCACCGCCACCATCACCGAGCGCGTCTCGTACACGCACGCGAAGGACCGCAAGTTCGAGGCGACCGGCTTCACCAAGTCCGCCGGGCTCAAGCCCGAGGACAGCCTGGTGATCGCCTGGGACATGGAGTGGGGCCTGCGGATGGCGCAGACCTACGAGGTCTACCAGGGCCGGGTCTGGTACCGGGACCCGCGCTGGCAGGAGCTCCCGAAGGACGCGACGGCGATCGTCACCCCGCTGCCGGAGGAGGGCAAGGCGCCGGAGTCCTACTGGAAGGACCACCCGGCCGAGTGGTACGTGGCCAAGACCGACAAGGGCCACGGCTGGATGCTCTGGCGCCGGCGCTGATCCGCGGGCCCGTCGGGATCGGGGCCGGTGAGGGACACCTCACCGGCCCCGATTCGCATTCGGGCTGCTCCATGTGGCAGTATGTCCAAGTTGCTCGGTTGAGTGCCGATGCTGCGCGCCTCCCGCCGGGAGGACCGGAAGCGAGTCCCATGTACTCGTCGTTCCCGTGATGGCCGTTCATGTGTTCACGTGAAGTGTGTGAATGCAGTGGTGTGAAGTCGACACCGCGGCAGCTGCGGGGCGGACGTACGGGAATCTTCCGGGAAGCGTGGGCGGGGCCTCGATCCGGCGCCTGGTGGGTGCAAGACCTCACCGACCCAGTGGGAAATCCGCAGGAGGGCGACCTCGTGTCGGATTTTTTGCAAGCGGGAGTGCGACACGCCCGACCGCGGGGGTCGGAGGTAACCACCCAGGGGCACCACCGGACACAGTCCACCTGGATGAATCCGGCCGTAGAAGCAGCAGACGACACAAAGGACTACTGAGTAGCCATGGCGGGACAGAAGATCCGCATCCGGCTCAAGGCCTACGACCACGAGGTGATTGACTCCTCGGCGAAGAAGATCGTCGAGACCGTCATTCGCACTGGTGCGCAGGTCGCGGGCCCGGTGCCGCTGCCCACTGAGAAGAACGTGTACTGCGTCATCCGCTCGCCGCACAAGTACAAGGACTCGCGCGAGCACTTCGAGATGCGCACTCACAAGCGTCTGATCGACATCCTCGACCCCACGCCGAAGACGGTTGACTCGCTCATGCGTCTCGACCTGCCGGCTGGTGTCGACATCGAGATCAAGCTCTGAGAGGCGCACCGAAGATGGCTAAGCAGATTAAGGGCATCCTGGGCGAGAAGCTCGGCATGACCCAGGTCTGGGACGAGAACAACCGGATCGTTCCGGTGACCGTCGTCAAGGCTGGGCCGAATGTCGTGACCCAGGTCCACACCGCCGACAGCCCGGCCGGCTACGACGCCGTCCAGATCGGCTTCGGCGAGATCGACCCCCGCAAGGTGAACAAGCCCCTCGCGGGCCACTTCGCCAAGGCCGGTGTCACCCCGCGCCGCCACCTGGTCGAGCTCCGCACCTCGGACGCGTCCGAGTACACGCTGGGCCAGGAGATCACCGCCGAGCTGTTCGAGGCGGGTGTCAAGGTCGACGTGACCGGCACCTCCAAGGGCAAGGGCTTCGCCGGTGTCATGAAGCGCCACAACTTCCGGGGCCTCGGCGCCGGTCACGGTGTGCAGCGCAAGCACCGCTCGCCCGGCTCGATCGGTGGCTGCGCCACCCCGGGTCGTGTGTTCAAGGGCGTACGGATGGCCGGCCGGATGGGCCACGAGCGCGTGACCACCCAGAACCTGACCATCCATGCCGTTGACGCGGAGAAGGGGCTGCTCCTGATCAAGGGCGCAATCCCGGGCCCGAACGGCGGCCTCGTCCTCGTCCGCACCGCGGCGAAGGGGCTGTGAGGATATGAGCACCATTGACATCCTGTCGCCCTCGGGCGACAAGACCGGCAGCCTTGAGCTGCCGGCCGAGATCTTCGACGCGAAGGTCAGCGTTCCGCTGATGCACCAGGTCGTCGTGGCGCAGCTCGCTGCGGCCCGTCAGGGCACCCACAAGACCAAGACTCGTGGCGAGGTCCGTGGCGGCGGCAAGAAGCCGTACCGCCAGAAGGGCACCGGCCGCGCCCGTCAGGGCTCGACCCGCGCCCCGCAGTTCGCCGGCGGTGGCGTCGTGCACGGTCCCGTGCCGCGTGACTACTCGCAGCGGACGCCCAAGAAGATGATCGCCGCCGCCCTGCGTGGTGCGCTCACCGACCGGGCCCGCCACAACCGCATCCACGTCGTCACCGACGTGATCGCGGCCGAGACGCCGTCGACCAAGGCCGCCAAGGGTCTGTTCGGCAAGATCACCGAGCGCAAGAACATCCTCCTCGTCGTCGAGCGTGCCGACGAGCTGGGTCTCAAGAGCGCCCGCAACCTGCCGCACGTGCACATCCTGGACGCCGGTCAGCTGAACACCTACGACGTGCTCGTCTCCGACGATGTGGTCTTCACCCAGGCCGCCTTCGAGCGTTTCGTGGCGGGTCCCGCCGCGTCCGCCAAGGCCGTGGCTGCTGAGGGCGAGCTCGAAGGGAGCGCCGCCTGATGGCTGCAGAGATCACGAGCAAGACGTTCACGGACCCCCGTGACGTCCTGGTGAAGCCGGTCATCTCGGAGAAGAGCTACTCGCTCCTCGACGAGAACAAGTACACGTTCGTCGTGTCGCCCGGTGCCAACAAGACCCAGATCAAGCAGGCCGTCGAGGCGGTCTTCTCGGTCAAGGTCGAGTCCGTCAACACGCTCAACCGTCAGGGCAAGCGCAAGCGCTCCAAGACGGGCTTTGGCAAGCGCAAGGACACCAAGCGCGCCATCGTGACGCTGGCTGAGGGCAACCGCATCGACATCTTCGGTGGTCCGGTCTCCTAACGGGGATCGTGATCGTCGATAAGGACGAGGACGAGAGAGCCAAATGGGCATCCGCAAGTACAAGCCGACTACGCCGGGCCGTCGTGGCTCCAGCGTGGCCGACTTCGTAGAGATCACGCGGTCCACGCCGGAGAAGTCGCTGGTTCGCCCCCTGCACAGCAAGGGCGGCCGTAACAACGCCGGTCGGATCACCGTTCGCCACCAGGGTGGCGGACACAAGCGCGCCTACCGCGTGATCGACTTCCGTCGTCACGACAAGGACGGCGTGCCGGCCAAGGTCGCGCACATCGAGTACGACCCGAACCGCACCGCGCGCATCGCGCTCCTGCACTACGCGGACGGCGAGAAGCGCTACATCATCGCTCCGCGTGGCATCACGCAGGGTGACCGGATTGAGAACGGCCCCGCGGCCGACATCAAGCCCGGCAACAACCTGCCGCTTCGCAACATCCCGGTCGGTACGACCATCCACGCGGTGGAGCTGCGTCCCGGTGGCGGTGCCAAGATGGCCCGCTCCGCCGGTGCCGGCATTCAGCTGCTGGCGCGTGAGGGCAAGATGGCGCACCTGCGCATGCCCTCCGGCGAGATCCGCCTGGTGGACGCGCGCTGCCGCGCGACCGTCGGCGAGGTCGGCAACGCCGAGCAGTCGAACATCAACTGGGGCAAGGCCGGCCGTATGCGCTGGAAGGGCGTTCGCCCGACCGTGCGTGGTGTGGCCATGAACCCGATCGACCACCCGCACGGTGGTGGTGAGGGTAAGACCTCCGGTGGTCGCCACCCGGTCTCGCCGTGGGGCCAGAAGGAGGGTCGTACCCGTCGCCCGAAGAAGGCGTCGGACGCTCTCATCGTGCGCCGCCGCAAGACCAACAAGAAGCGCTAGGAGCAGGTCAGATGCCGCGCAGTCTCAAGAAGGGCCCCTTCATTGACGGCCACCTTCTCAAGAAGGTGGACGCGCAGAACGAGGCGGGTACCCAGAACGTCATCAAGACCTGGTCCCGTCGCTCCGTGATCTTCCCGGCCATGCTTGGCCACACGATCGCGGTGCACGATGGCCGTAAGCACGTCCCGGTGTTCGTCACCGAGTCGATGGTCGGTCACAAGCTCGGCGAGTTCGCGCCGACGCGTACCTTCCGCGGTCACGTCAAGGACGACCGCAAGTCGAAGCGTCGCTAAGTCGCCTGAGCTTTAAGCGCCAGAACGACTCAATGACTTACTCCATTAAGGGGACAACCATGGAAGCCAGGGCCCAGGCGCGGTACATCCGCGTCACGCCCATGAAGGCCCGCCGCGTGGTGGACCTCATCCGTGGCCTGAACGCCACGGAGGCCCAGGCCGTCCTGCGTTTCGCTCCGCAGGCCGCCACCGTGCCGGTCGGCAAGGTGCTCGACAGCGCCATTGCCAACGCCGCGCACAACTACAACCACTCCAACGTGGACGACCTCGTCATCAGCGAGGCGTACGTTGACGAGGGCCCGACCCTGAAGCGGTTCCGTCCGCGTGCCCAGGGCCGTGCCTACCGGATCCGCAAGCGGACCAGCCACATCACCGTGGTCGTCAGCAGCAAGGAAGGGACCCGGTAATGGGCCAGAAGGTTAACCCGCACGGGTTCCGCCTCGGCATCAGCACGGACTTCAAGTCCCGCTGGTACGCCGACAAGCTGTACAAGGACTACGTCAAGGAAGACGTTGCCATTCGTCGCATGATGACGAAGGGCATGGAGCGCGCCGGCATCTCCAAGGTCGAGATCGAGCGCACCCGCGACCGCGTCCGCGTCGACATCCACACCGCGCGCCCCGGCATCGTCATCGGCCGCCGTGGCACCGAGGCCGACCGCATCCGCGGCGACCTCGAGAAGCTGACCGGCAAGCAGGTCCAGCTGAACATCCTCGAGGTCAAGAACCCCGAGCTGGACGCCCAGCTCGTGGCTCAGGGCGTCGCGGAGCAGCTGTCCTCCCGCGTCTCCTTCCGTCGTGCCATGCGCAAGTCGATGCAGGGCACCATGAAGTCCGGCGCCAAGGGCATCAAGGTCCAGTGCTCCGGTCGTCTCGGCGGCGCCGAGATGAGCCGTTCGGAGTTCTACCGCGAGGGCCGTGTGCCGCTGCACACCCTGCGCGCGAACGTCGACTACGGCTTCTTCGAGGCCAAGACGACCTTCGGCCGTATCGGCGTGAAGGTCTGGATCTACAAGGGCGACGTCAAGAACATCGCCGAGGTCCGCGCTGAGAACGCCGCTGCCCGCTCGGGCAACCGCCCGGCCCGTCCCGAGGGTGGTCGTCCCGCCCGCGGTGGCGAGCGCCGTGGTGGCGAGCGCGGTGGCCGTGGCCGTCGTCCCGCCGGCACCGAGGCTCAGGCCCCGGTCGCCGTCGAGACCCCGGCCGCCGAGAACACCGGAACGGAGGCCTGACCGCAATGCTGATCCCCCGTCGGGTCAAGCACCGCAAGCAGCACCACCCGAAGCGCCGTGGCGCCTCCAAGGGTGGCACCGAGCTCGCCTTCGGCGAGTACGGCATCCAGGCCGTCACCCCGGCCTACGTGACGAACCGGCAGATCGAGTCCGCTCGTATCGCCGTCACCCGTCACATCAAGCGTGGCGGCAAGGTCTGGATCAACATCTACCCGGACCGTCCGCTCACCAAGAAGCCGGCCGAGACCCGCATGGGTTCCGGTAAGGGTTCGCCCGAGTGGTGGATCGCGAACGTGCACCCGGGTCGGGTCATGTTCGAGCTGTCGTACCCCAACGAGAAGGTGGCTCGTGAGGCGCTGACCCGCGCAGCTCACAAGCTCCCGATGAAGTGCCGGATCATCCGGCGCGAGGCAGGTGAGAGCTGATGTCGGCCGGCACCAAGGCTGCTGACCTCCGCGAGCTGGACAACGAGGGTCTCGTTGCCAAGCTCCGTGAGGCCAAGGAGGAGCTGTTCAACCTCCGCTTCCAGGCGGCGACCGGGCAGCTCGACAACCACGGACGGCTCAAGCTCGTCCGTAAGGACATCGCGCGGATCTACACCCTGATGCGCGAGCGCGAGCTGGGCATCGAGACGGTGGAGAACGCCTGATGACTGAGAACACCAACGAGACGCGCGGTTTCCGCAAGACCCGTGAGGGCCTCGTCGTCAGCGACAAGATGGACAAGACCGTCGTCGTCGCCGTCGAGGACCGCGTCAAGCACGCGCTGTACGGCAAGGTCATCCGCCGTACGAACAAGCTGAAGGCGCACGACGAGGCCAACGCCTGCGGCATCGGCGACCGGGTCCTCCTCGCGGAGACCCGCCCGCTGTCCGCGACGAAGCGCTGGCGCGTCGTCGAGATCCTCGAGAAGGCCAAGTAACGAAGCCGATGTGGTACGGCCGTATGTGCACCGGGTCCCCAGCGGACGCCGGTGTGAGCAGCGGCCGACCCGTCGACTCTCGTTGACGATCAGGAGAAAGCTGTGATCCAGCAGGAGTCGCGACTGCGTGTCGCCGACAACACGGGCGCGAAGGAAATCCTTTGCATCCGCGTTCTCGGTGGCTCCGGTCGTCGCTACGCCGGTATCGGGGACGTCATCGTCGCGACCGTCAAGGACGCGATCCCCGGTGGCTCGGTGAAGAAGGGTGACGTCGTCAAGTGCGTCGTCGTCCGTACCGTGAAGTCGCGCCGTCGTCCCGACGGTTCGTACATCCGGTTCGACGAGAACGCCGCGGTCGTTCTGAAGAACACCGAGGGTGACCCCCGTGGCACCCGCATCTTCGGCCCGGTCGGCCGCGAGCTGCGCGACAAGAAGTTCATGAAGATCATCTCGCTTGCGCCGGAGGTGCTCTAACCCATGGCGAACAGCATGAAGATCAAGAAGGGTGACCTGGTCCAGGTCATCACCGGCAAGGACCGCGGCAAGCAGGGCAAGGTCATCCAGGCCATGCCCGCCGAGAACAAGGTCCTGGTCGAGGGTGTCAACCGGGTCAAGAAGCACACCAAGCCGGGCCCGGGCACTCAGGGTGGCATTGTCACCGTCGAGGCCCCGGTGCACGTCTCCAACGTCCAGCTGGTCGTGGAGAAGGACGGCAAGAAGGTCGTCACCCGCGTTGGCTACCGCTTCGACGACGAGGGCAACAAGATCCGCGTTGCCAAGCGAACCGGTGAGGACATCTGATGTCTGAGACGTCTGTTGAGAAGGTGACCCCCCGTCTCAAGGAGCGTTACAACTCCGAGATCAAGGGTCAGCTGCAGGAGCAGTTCTCGTACGAGAACGTCATGCTGACGCCCGGCCTGGTCAAGGTCGTCGTCAACATGGGTGTCGGCGAGGCCGCTCGTGACAGCAAGCTGATCGAGGGCGCGATCCGCGACCTGACCGCGATCACCGGTCAGAAGCCGGCCGTGACCAAGGCTCGCAAGTCCATCGCGCAGTTCAAGCTGCGCGAGGGCCAGCCGATCGGCACCCACGTCACCCTCCGTGGTGACCGCATGTGGGAGTTCCTGGACCGTCTGGTGACGCTGGCCCTGCCGCGTATCCGTGACTTCCGTGGTCTCTCCCCGAAGCAGTTCGACGGCCGTGGCAACTACACGTTCGGTCTGACCGAGCAGGTTATGTTCCACGAGATCGACCAGGACAAGGTCGACCGTCAGCGCGGTATGGACATCACCGTCGTGACCACCGCTCAGACCGACGACGAGGGCCGGGCGCTCCTGCGTGCTCTGGGCTTCCCGTTCAAGGAGGCGTGAGCCAATGGCGAAGAAGTCCCTCATCGCGAAGGCCGAGCGGAAGCCGAAGTTCGGCGTCCGGGCCTACACCCGGTGCCAGCGCTGCGGCCGTCCGCACTCGGTGTACCGCAAGTTCGGCCTCTGCCGTGTGTGCCTCCGTGAGATGGCCCACCGCGGCGAGCTGCCGGGCGTGACCAAGAGCTCCTGGTAGTCCAGGACCTCGCGGTAACGCCATAGCGAAGCAGGTGTGCCCGATCCCACAGAGCCTCTTTTTTGGGGGCTGCGTACGGAATCCCGTAAGGTAGTGAGGTCGGGCCCCCTGTCGCGGAAGCTCCATAGCTGCCGTCGACCCTCTTCGGAGGGCTCGCACCCAGTCTTACGACGCCGCAGGTCCCCTGCGTCTGTGCCCCTGCCGCACTCCTCGGAGTGCGGCAGGGGGACCTGGCGCGGAGAAACCACGGCGAGAGAGGCCTGAGGCCATCATGACCATGACCGACCCCATCGCAGACATGCTCACGCGTCTGCGTAACGCGAACTCGGCGTACCACGACACCGTGGCGATGCCGGCCAGCAAGATCAAGGCGCACGTCGCCCAGATCCTGCAGCAGGAGGGGTACATCTCCTCCTACAAGGTTGAGGAGCCGGTTGAGGGCGAGGTCGGCAAGAAGCTGACCATCGAGCTCAAGTTCGGCCCCAACCGCGAGCGCTCGATCGCTGGCATCAAGCGGATCAGCAAGCCGGGCCTGCGGGTCTACGCAAAGTCCACCAACCTGCCGAAGGTTCTCGGCGGCCTGGGCGTGGCGATCATCTCCACGTCCTCCGGTCTCCTCACCGACAAGCAGGCTGCCAAGAAGGGCGTAGGCGGAGAAGTTCTCGCCTACGTCTGGTAATTCGGGAAACGGAGGTACAGCAATGTCGCGCATTGGACGGCTGCCCATCCCGGTTCCCGCCGGCGTGGACGTCACCATCGATGGCCAGGCGGTCTCGGTGAAGGGCCCCAAGGGCTCCCTCACCCACGTTGTCGCCGCGCCGATCGAGATCGGCAAGGGCGAGGACGGCATTCTGGCTGTCACCCGCCCCAACGACGAGCGTCAGTCGAAGGCCCTGCACGGCCTGACCCGCACGCTGGTGGCGAACATGATCACCGGCGTGACCGCGGGCTACCGCAAGTCGCTGGAGATCAGCGGTGTTGGCTACCGAGTTCTGGCGAAGGGCTCCGACATGGAGTTCCAGCTGGGCTACAGCCACCCGATCCTGGTCGAGGCCCCGGAGGGCATCTCCTTCGTGGTCGAGTCGCCCACCAAGTTCCACGTGGACGGCATCGACAAGCAGAAGGTCGGCGAGGTCGCCGCGAAGATCCGCAAGCTGCGCAAGCCCGACCCGTACAAGGCCAAGGGCGTCAAGTACGCGGGCGAGGTCATCCGCCGCAAGGTCGGAAAGAGTGGTAAGTAAGCGATGAGCGTCTCTGTCAAGATCGGCAAGGGCAACGCCTACAAGAGCGCCGCTCGCAAGCGCCGCGCGATCCGCGTTCGCAAGCGCGTCGTCGGCACCGAGGTGCGTCCGCGCCTCGTCGTGACGCGCTCGAACCGCCACATGGTCGCCCAGGTCATCGACGACGCCAAGGGTCACACCCTGGCGTCGGCGTCCACTCTCGACGTGTCCATCAAGGGCGTCGAGGGCGACAAGACCGAGCTGGCCAAGAAGGTCGGGAGCCTGGTCGCCGAGCGCGCCAAGGCCGCCGGCATCGAGTCGGTCGTCTTCGACCGCGCGGGCAACCGGTACGCCGGCCGCATCGCCGCTCTGGCCGATGCTGCCCGTGAGGCCGGGCTCGACTTCTAAGCCGCTCGTCGGCTCAGTCGACGGACGTAATCGAGAGAGGTAATTCCAATGGCTGGACCCCAGCGCCGCGGTAGCGGCGCCGGCGGCGGCACCGGCGGTGGCGAGCGGCGCGACCGTAAGCGTGACGACCGGGGTAACGCCCCCGCCGTCGAGAAGACCGCTTACGTCGAGCGCGTCGTTGCGATCAACCGTGTCGCCAAGGTTGTCAAGGGTGGTCGTCGTTTCAGCTTCACCGCGCTGGTCGTGGTGGGCGACGGTGACGGCACCGTGGGTGTCGGTTACGGGAAGGCGAAGGAGGTTCCGGCCGCCATCGCCAAGGGCGTTGAGGAGGCCAAGAAGACCTTCTTCAAGGTCCCCCGCATCCAGGGCACCATCCCGCACCCGATCCAGGGCGAGAAGGCTGCCGGCGTCGTGCTCCTGAAGCCGGCCGCCCCCGGTACCGGTGTTATCGCCGGTGGCCCGGTGCGTGCCGTGCTGGAGTGCGCGGGCATCCACGACATCCTGTCGAAGTCGCTCGGCTCCGACAACGCGATCAACATCGTGCACGCCACCGTGGCTGCTCTGAAGGGCCTCGTCCGCCCCGAGGAGATCGCCGCCCGTCGTGGCCTGCCGCTGGAGGACGTGGCTCCCGCCGCTCTGCTGCGGGCTCGTGCTGCAGGGGTGAGCGCCTGATGGCTCGCCTGAAGATCACGCAGACCAAGTCCTACATCGGCAGCAAGCAGAACCACCGCGAGACGCTGCGCTCGCTGGGTCTGAAGCGCATGCACGATGTGGTCGTCAAGGAGGACCGTCCCGAGATCCGCGGGATGGCCCAGACCGTGCGTCACCTCGTCACGGTCGAGGAGGTGGACTGAGATGGCTGACTCGCCGATCAAGGTGCACAACCTGCGTCCCGCCCCGGGTGCCAAGACCGCCAAGACCCGTGTCGGTCGTGGTGAGGGCTCCAAGGGTAAGACCGCCGGTCGTGGCACCAAGGGCACCAAGGCCCGCTACCAGGTTCCGCAGCGCTTCGAGGGTGGCCAGATGCCGCTCCACATGCGCCTGCCGAAGCTGAAGGGCTTCAAGAACCCGTTCAAGATCACGTTCCAGGTCGTCAACCTCGACAAGCTGGCCGAGCTCTACCCGCAGGGTGGCGAGGTCACGGTCGAGGACCTGGTCGCCAAGGGCGCGGTTCGCAAGAACTCCCTCGTCAAGGTGCTCGGCACCGGCGAGATCTCGGTTGCGCTGCAGGTGACGGTGGACGCCGTCTCCGGCTCCGCCGCCGAGAAGATCACCGCCGCCGGCGGTACCGTCACCGAGCTCGTCTGAGCCCGCTGACCCCACACGAGCCC
>NZ_JBEYVJ010000029.1:0-43432 GCF_040643935.1 Kitasatospora sp. NPDC047058
GCCGGCGCGGCGTCAGGGCTCGTCCGAGCCGCTGACCGCCCAGCTCAGGCCGGTCGCCGGGTCCTCCATCGCGAGGTGCAGGTGGCGCAGGCCGTCCGCCGGGTCGCACCAGGTGAAGCAGCGCATCCGGGCGACCAGCGCGTTCACCCCCGCCCGGTCCGGCCCGTCGCCCCCGGCCATGGCGCCGAGCGCCCGCCAGAGCGCCAGCCGGCCGTCCGCCGAACCCCGCGTCCGGTCCGCAGCCCCCGCCTGCAACAGCGCCGGACAGGCGATCGCGAACGGCAGGTAGCCGCCGGTGACCCGCCGCGCCGCGGTCAGCCGGGCGGCCGCCTCCGGCGCCGGGCCCCGGACGCACACCACCTCCGCCCACTCCGCCAGTGCGGCCAGCGCCCGGGTGGCCCGCTGGCCGCGGAGCCGGCCGGCCGGCGCGGGCAGCAGCACGGGGCCGAGGCCCTCGCGGGTGGCGGGCAGTGACAGCACCGCACTGCGCGAACCGCCGCGCGGCAGGTAGTCGCGCACCCGGGAGTTCTCGCCCCAGCCGGCCGACTCCCAGGGCTCCAGCACCAGCGGGACGCCCTCCGGGTCCGGCTCCGCGCCGTACGAGAGGTCCTCGCCGACCAGCACCCTGGTGTGCGCGACCAGTCGGCGCACCGGTGCCGGGCCGAGCAGCGGTGCCAGCCGCAGCCAGGAGTGCCGGGTGGCCAGCACCTCCCAGAGCGGCCCGGCGTCGTGGTCGGCCACCCCGGCGGCGGTGCCGGGACCGCCGTCCGGGCCGAACAGCCGCACGGCCAGCTCGGGCGGCGCGGAGTACGCGATCAGGTGGCCGAGCGGCGCCGTCTCGGCCGCCGCCCGCTCCTCGCCGACCTGCGCCACGGCGGCGGCCCGGGCCCGCCGGTAGGCGGCCAGCAGCTCGGGCCAGCGGCCGCCCTCGACCAGGGTGCGGAGCCGGTGCTCCTGGTACGTGATCACGATGCGCAGCGTAAGGGTCGGGGCGGCGCATCAGCTGACTTGCCGTCAGTTCGGTGCGTCGGGTCGGGCCCGGGAGCCGGCGGGGCGGCCCCGGCCGCGCGCGCGGCGCTCACGGTCGCGGCCCCCGGGCTCGCGATCGCGGTCACCCCTGCATTCGGACGCGCGTTCGCCCCGGCGCTCGCGTGCGCGCCCGTTCTCGCGCTCGTTCTCGTGCCCGTTCTCGCGCTCGTTCTCGTGTTCGCGTTCGTGTTCGACGAGGACGCGGAGCCGGACCAGCGCCCGGCGGCGGGTGACCGCCAGGGTGGACCGGTGCAGGCCCAGCAGGGCGGCCGCCTCATCGACCGTGTACCCGTCGAGGTCGACCAGTGCGACCACGCGGGCCTGCTTGGCGGTCAGCCCGCACAGCAGCCGGAGCACCTCCCAGCGCGCCTGCAGTTCCCCCAGCCCTTCGCCGGACGGTTCCGCCCGGGCACGCTCCGCCTCGACCGGCTCCACCACGGCCATCCGGCGGCGCTCCCGGCGCCACTGGTCGCGCATGATGTTCGCCATCGTGGTGAACGCGTAGGCGTAGGGCTGCGGGTGGCCGAGGAACCGCTCGGGCCGACGGGCGATCCGCAGATAGGCGTCGTGCACGACGTCGTCGGCCGCGAACGAACTTCCGCCGAGCGCAACGGCCGCCCGGCGGAGCCGGGGCAGGATTTCGGTGAACACCCGGTGGAATTCGGCGCAGTCGGCGTCGGCGCGCCCAGCAGCCGCACCATCGGCCGCACACTCGCCGGCTCCCCCGCCCGGACCTGCCCCGCTGTGACCGACGGCGGCGCCCGACTCCCGCCCGCTTCCGCTCCGACCGGTGGATTCCATGCCGCTCCCCTCGGAAATCGGCACCCCGAAGGCGCGGTTGACGATCCGGCCGGCAACCGCCCTGTGACGCACATCACATCATAGTTCGTCATCCCACCGTGCGCAGTCATTCGTGTGCAATGCGTCACCGGCCTTACGGGGCAAGGGAATTGCCGCTCCGGTCGCCATCCGGGCCGGGGCAGGCACACCGCAAGTGAGGAGAGGAACCGTGTCAGGTCGCATCGCCAGGAACATCGTCAGGCTCGGGACGGCGGCCGCGGCCGCCCTCGGCGTGCTCGGCACCACGGCCCTGCCGGCCGCTGCCGCCGCACCCGCCGACCAGCGCGCCTCCGCCCACCGGAGCACCTCCGCCGGCCAGAGCATCTCCGTCGGCCAGAGCATCTCCGCCGGCCCGGGCATCGCCCCGGCCGCAGCCGTCACCGCCTCCTACCACTGCACCATCACCGCGAACTACGGCTGGCGCTGGGAGGGCAGCTGCCGGATCTACTCCGGCGAGCTGCGCACCATCACCTACTGCGCCAACGGCACGTCCAGCACCGGCCTGTGGATCGGCGCCCGGCCCGAACCGTGGGCGGTCTGGGGCAACTGCCCGGGCTCCCGCTGGACCCGGGTCGTCTTCCAGTCCCGCGGCTGACGCCCGGGCCGGCCGGCGTCCGCAGCGCACCGAGGGTGCCGCCCCGCGGGGCGGCACCCCTCTGCTTCCGCTTCCGCTTCCGCCCCTGTTCCCCGGCGCCCCTGGCTGCCGCCGCGCACCGCAGTCGGCCGGCGACGGCGTCGGCCCTGAAGCGCGCACGAGGGCGCAGAGGTGCACGGAAGGGGCGGCCGCGGATCCCGCCGCGACCACCCCCCTGCCCGTGCCGGCGGCTCTGCCGTCGGCGGTCTACTCGTACTCGGTACCGCCCTTGCGCGTCAGGTAGGCGTCGCTGACCACCTTGGCGATCGCCCGGCCGCCGACCACCGGGCTGTAGCGCTCGGTCACCGGGCGGATCACCACGCCCTCGCGCAGGTGCAGCTCCCGCCCGGAGACGGTCTCCCGCCCCTGGGCGAGCGCCAGCGCGGTGTCCGGGTCGAACGGTCCGCGCCACAGCTCGGGCACCACCGGCAGCTCGCCGTCCAGCAGTTCGGCGGCGGGCAGCCAGTGCAGCTGCCCGTCCAGCACGGCCGAGACGTCGAACGCCACGTAGCCGGGCAGCTCGGTGCGGCCGGACCCGCCGTAGGTGAGGTCCTGCACGCCCGCGCCGAAGACCTCGCCGAAGATGCCGACCCGCTCGGCGCCGAGGCGCTCCGCCAGCCGGGCGGCCACCTCGGGTATGCCGTGCGCCCGCACCGCCCGCCAGTAGAGGTTGCGTCCGTCCTCGGCCAGCGCCAGCCCCTGGGAGCCGATGCCCTTGGACGAGACCTCCACCTCGCCGGTGGCGGCGTGGTAGGTGACCAGGCAGCAGCTGCCGTGCACCTTCTCGGTCAGCACCACAGGCTCGCCGGGCTCGAAGATGCCGGGGAAGCGTTTGAGGTTCTCGATGTCTACCCAGGGCAGCAGGTCGGGCGCGCTGACCACGTCGCCGTTCATCGTGGTCGGGACCGGCGGCCGCCACTTGGTGACGCCCAGCAGCTCGGCGAAGTCCTCGCCGTTCCCGGCCGCGGACGCCAGGTCGGCACCGGCCAGCGCGCCGGGCCGGCAGACGATCCCCTGCGACAGCTCGCCGCGCAGCCGCACCGCCTTCACCCGGTCGGCCTTGCTCCCGGCCAGCCGCCCGGTCAGGCCCAGTTCCTCGATCAGCGCGGCGGGCAGCACGGCCTGCTCGGGGATGTAGACGGCGTAGTCGCCGGTCCGGTAGGCACCCTTGGCGACCACCGCCCGGTAGAGGCCGACCTGGGCGAGTTCGAGCGCATCCGCGTTCGGGTGCGCCAGGATGGTCAGCCGCTCGGCGGTGACGCGCAGTGTGGACATGGGTGTGCTCCTCCCCCGGAACGGCCGACCGGCCGGTCATGCGTACGGACGGTGACCACTCTGGCGGCCCGGGCGCCTGGGCGCGAAGGGTTTTCCCCGGGCCCGCCGGCGCCGCGGCACGGACCGCCCGCCTACCGCGCAAGGCCGCCGGGGCCCGGACGGCCGGCCGGCGCCTCGGCTGCACACCAGGCGGTTTGAGCCTTCCGACAGCGGGGCAGTCACCCGTGATGCTCCTTGCCTGTGCAATGAGACAGACGATTTTCCGCTTGTATTTGCGGCACTATGATCGACGTACCGGCCGCAGTTGCGGCAGCATCCCCGCGCCCCTTCCGGCGCGTCCAGGAGGGGAAACACCGATGAGCTCCACCCGCACCGTCCGCACCCGCAGACTCGCCGTCGCCGCCGCGGCGGCCCTCGCTCTCAGCCTCGGGGTCACCGCCTGCGGCAGCGACGGCGGCACCAAGGCCTCGGACGGCACCTCCGCCGGCGCGTCCGCCGCCGCAACCGGCGCCGCAACCGGCGGCAGCAGCGCCCCCAAGGCGTCCGGCGAGATCACCGTCTTCGCCGCCGCCTCGCTCAAGGAGAGCTTCACCGACCTGGGCAAGAAGTTCGAGGCCGCCAACCCGGGCGCCAAGGTCAAGTTCAACTTCGGCGGCAGCTCCAGCCTCGCCACCAGCATCAACTCCGGCGCCCCCGCCGACGTCTTCGCCGCCGCCAGCCCGGCCACCATGAAGACGGTCACCGACGCCGGCGGCGCCGTCGGCGAGCCGAAGACCTTCGTCAGGAACACGCTCACCATCGCCGTTCCCGAGGGCAACCCCAAGCACGTCGCCGCGCTCAAGGACCTCGCCGCCCCCGGCGTGAAGGTCGCCCTGTGCGCGAAGGAGGTGCCGTGCGGCGCCGCCGCCCTGACCGCGCTCAAGGCGGCCGGCGTCGAGCTCACCCCGGTCACCCTGGAGCAGGACGTCAAGGGCGCGCTGACCAAGGTCGAACTCGGCGAGGTCGACGCGTCGCTGGTCTACAAGACCGATGTGCAGGCCGATGCTGCGAAGATCGACGGCGTGGACTTCCCCGAGGCCGCCAAGGCCGTGAACGACTACCCGATCGCGGCGCTGGCCAAGGCGCCGAACAAGGACGGCGCCGCCGCCTTCGTCGCCTACATCCAGTCGCCCGAGGCCCGGCAGGTGCTGACCGCGGCGGGGTTCCAGGCGCCGTGAGCCCTCGCACCACCAGGTCCGCCGACGGGGTGGCAGCCCCGGCGGCGGACCTGCCGCGCCGACGGCGGCGGCGCACGCGGCGCGTCCCGGTCACGCTGCTGCTCCCGGCACTGCTCGGGGTGGCCTTCCTGATCCTGCCGCTGGTCGGACTGCTGGTCCGGGCACCCTGGGGCGGCATGTCCGACCAGCTCACCAGCCCGGAGGTGTGGCAGGCGCTGCGCCTCTCGCTGGTCTGTGCCACGGCGGCCACGGGGGTGTCGCTGGTGCTCGGGGTGCCGCTGGCCTGGCTGCTGGCGCGCACCGACCTGCCCGGACGGCGCCTGGTCCGGGCGCTGGTCACCCTGCCGTTGGTGCTGCCGCCGGTGGTCGGCGGGGTGGCGCTGCTGCTGGTGCTCGGCCGGCGCGGCATCGTCGGCTCCTGGCTGGACTCCGCCTTCGGCATCACCCTGCCGTTCACCACCACCGGCGTGATCATCGCCGAGGCCTTCGTGGCGATGCCGTTCCTGGTGATCAGCGTCGAGGGTGCGCTGCGCGCCGCCGACCCGCGGTACGAGGAGGCGGCCGCCACCCTCGGCGCCTCCCGGCTGACCGCCTTCCGCCGGGTCACCCTGCCGCTGATCGCGCCCGGCATCGCCGCCGGCGCCGTGCTGGCCTGGGCGCGGGCACTGGGCGAGTTCGGCGCGACGATCACCTTCGCGGGCAACTTCCCGGGCCGGACGCAGACCATGCCGCTCGCGGTCTACCTGGCCATGGAGTCCGACCCGGAGGCGGCGATCGCGCTGTCGCTGGTGCTGCTGCTGGTCTCGGTCGCCGTCCTGGTCGGCCTGCGCGACCGCTGGCTGTCCACGCCGTGACCGCGCCGACGGTGTCTTCGGTGTGGGGCGTCGGACCCGCCGACGTACGACGCCGCCGTTCCCTCCGCCGCCGGTCCTTCCGCCGCCGGTACCGCTCGGTGTTCCGCGCCGCGTTCCGCCCTGTGTTCCGCCCTGTGTTCCGCTCCTTGTTGCGCCCCGCCCCCGCCCCGACCTCCGTTCCCCCCTGGACGCCCACACCGTGACTGCCGCCGCCCCCGCCCTCGACGCCCGGCTCCGGGTGGACCGCGCCGCCTTCAGCCTCGACCTCGCGCTCACCGCCGGCCCCGGCGAGGTGGTCGCGCTGCTCGGCCCGAACGGCGCCGGCAAGTCCACCGCCCTGCGCGCGCTCGCCGGGCTGCTCCCTCTCACCGACGGCCACCTGAGGCTGGACGGCCGCGTCCTGGAGGACCCGGCGCAGCTCCTGCACACGCCCGCCGAGGAGCGCCCGGTCGGCGTGGTGTTCCAGGACTACCTGCTCTTCCCGCACCTCAGCGCGCTCGAGAACGTCGCCTTCGGCCCGCGGTGCCAGGGCCGGCCCAAGCGCGAGGCCCGGGCCGAGGCGGCCGGCTGGCTCGAACGGATGGGACTGGCCGAGCACGTCGGCGTCCGCCCGGGCCGGCTCTCCGGCGGCCAGGCGCAGCGGGTGGCGCTCGCCCGGGCGCTCGCGGCCCGGCCCCGGCTGCTGCTGCTCGACGAGCCGCTGGCCGCCCTGGACGCCCGCACCCGGCTCGACGTCCGCTCGCAACTGCGCCGCCACCTCGCCGAGTTCGAGGCGGTGGCGGTGCTGGTGACGCACGACCCGCTGGACGCGATGGTGCTGGCCGACCGGCTGGTGGTGATCGAGGCCGGCCGCGAGGTGCAGTCCGGCAGCCCGGCCGAGATCGCCCGGCGGCCGCGTACCGACTACATCGCCCGCCTGGTCGGGCTCAACCTGTACCAGGGCAGCGCGGAGGGCCACCAGGTCACGCTGGCGGACGGCACCGTGCTGGCCACCACGGAGGAGCTGTCCGGCCCGGCCTTCGTGGCGTTCCCGCCGTCCGCCGTGACGCTGTACCGGGAGAAGCCGATGTCCAGCGCGCGCAACGTCTGGGAGCTGGAGGTCGCGGGACTGGACCTGCACGGCGACCAGGTCCGCGCCGACCTGGCCGGCGCGCTGTCGATGGCCGCCGACCTGACGCCCGCCGCGGCGGCCGAACTCGACCTCGCCCCCGGTACGACGGTCTGGGCGACGGTCAAGGCCGCCCAGACGCACGCGTACCCGGCCTGAGCCGCACGCCCGGCCCGGCGGCGCGGGCCCGTCCTGCCCGGTGTGCGCCGGGCCGGCGTCGGCTCGGCGGCCGGTCAGTCCGCGGGTGACACGAACCCGGACTCGTACGCGGCGATCACCGCCTGGGTGCGGTCCCGGGCGCCGAGCTTCGCCAGCACGCTGCTGACGTGCGTCTTCACCGTCTGCACGCCGAGGAAGAGCCGGTCGGCGATCTCACCGTTGTTGAGGCCGCGGGCGACCAGGCGCAGCACCTCGGCCTCGCGCTCGGTCAGCGCGGCGCGGGCCATGGACTCGCGCGCCTCCCGGTTGCCGTGGCCGGCGGCGAGGCGGCGGATCGCGGTGGGGAAGAGCAGCGACTCGCCGGCCGCGACCAGCCGGACGGCGTGCGCGATCTCGGTCGGCCGGGTGCGCTTCAGCAGGAAGCCGTCGGCGCCCGCGCGCAGCGCCTGGTAGACGTAGTCGTCGATCTCGAACGTGGTGACGACCAGGATCTTCGGCGCGTACCCGCCGGGCGCCGCACCGTCCCGGACCAGTTCCCGGGTGGCCGCCAGGCCGTCCGTCCGCGGCATCCGGACGTCCATCAGCACCACGTGCGGGCGCAGTTCGCGGGCCAGGGCGACGGCCTCGGCGCCGTCGGACGCCTCGCCGACCACCCGCAGGTCGCCCTGCGCCTCCAGGACGGCGCGCAGTCCGGCCCGGACCAGTTCCTCGTCGTCGGCCAGCAGAATGTCGATCATCACGCGCCCAAGCGTAGGGGCACCCGGACGGCCAGCACCCATGCGCCCGACTCGGGGCCGGCCGAGGCCTCGCCGCCGAGCAGCACGGCCCGCTCGCGGATCCCGCGAAGTCCCTTGCCGCCACGGCGCGGTGAGCTGCGGACGGGCGCCCCGGCGGCGGCCAGCGCGTTGGCGCAGCGGATCTCCAACCAGCCGTCGCGCAGGGCGATCCGGACGCTGACCGGTTCGCCTGGCGCGTACTTGAGGGCGTTGGTGATGCCCTCCTGGACGATGCGGTAGCCCTCGCGGGAGAGCACGCCGGGCAGTTGCCCGGACGGGAGGTCGAGCCTCGCCTCCACCTGGCTGCCGGCCGCGCGTGCGGTGTCGAAGAGCGCGGGCAGTTGGTCGACGCCGGGCCGCTCACGGGGGTCGCCCGCGTCGTCGGCCGTGCGGGTCCGCGTGCCGGTGCGCGTGGTGCCGTCGCCCGTTCCTTCGCCGGTGTCGCGGAGCAGGGCGAGGGTGCGTTCGAGGTCCTCCATCGCCTGCCGGCCGGTCTCCTCGATGACTTCGAGCGCCTTGGCGGCGAACGCCGGGTCGCCGACCTCGCGCGCCGCTCCGGCCTGAATGACCGTCACCGTCAGGGCGTGGCCGATGGAGTCGTGCAGCTCACGCGCCAACAGGTTGCGCTCCAGCAGCCGTTCGGCGCGCAGTTCGGCCGCCGCCAGCCGCTCGGCCGGGGACGGCCCCAGGAGGCTCACCGCCATGGCGAGTTGGAGCCGTCCGGCCCAGACGACCAGCCAGCCGAGCGCGAACAGCAGCACCGGCGCCAGCAGCGGGTACCAGGACGCGCCGTCCGCGGCGGGGAGCCGGAGGCCGAACAGCTCCGGGTCCGGCCGGAGCAGCAGGTCGACGGCGGCGGCCGGGAGCAGCACCGAGAGGATTCCGACACCCGTGCCGAGGGCGACCCGCCCGACCAGCCAGGCCGCCGTCCGCCGCAGGTCGGTCCAGGTGCGGGAGGGTTCGGCGGCGATGTCCTGCTCCCGCTCGGGCATCAGCAGCAACCGCGCCTGCACGCCCTCCGCGCGCCGCATCGCCGGGAGCAGCGCGGCCAGCACCAGCAGCACCGTGTCCACCGGGACCGCGCGCAGCAGGACCTCGCCGAGGCCGCTCCCCTCCGTTCCCGGATACACCATCAACACGACGCCGGCGAAGACCAGTCCGATGGTCAGGTGCAGCCACCGCGCGTACGTGGCGGCGCTCAGCAGGGGCGCGAATATCCGGGGCATCCGGCCATCCTGCCAGGTCAGCGGAGTACGGTGCCCTCCCTCCCGAGAGGGAGCCGGATCCCCTCCCGGGCGGGATCCGCCCGGGGCGCCGGTCGGGTCGAATGGGTGTCATCGACGGCGGGACCGACCGGGAACGGGGCGGGCGCCGCGGCCGGCCGGGCAGAGCGCCGGCGGAGCACGGACGAGCAGAGAGCGGGAGGGCAGCCATGATCCAGGTTCAGGGCCTCACCAAGGAGTACGACGGGACGCGCGTGGTCGACGACCTGAGCTTCGAGGTCCGGCCCGGGGTGGTGACGGGCTTCCTCGGGCCGAACGGCGCGGGGAAGAGCACCACCATGCGGCTGGTCCTCGGCCTGGACCGGCCGACCGCCGGCCGCGCCCTCGTCGCCGGCCGCCCGTACGCCGAACTGGCCGACCCGCTGCGGCAGGTCGGCGCGCTGCTCGACGCCCACGCCCTGCACGGCGGCCGCACCGCCCGGGGCCAGCTCCGCTGGCTCGCCGCCAGCAACGGACTGTCCGAGCGCCGGGTGGACGAGGTGCTCGGCCAGGTCGGCCTGGCCGACGCGGCCGGCCGCCGGATCCGCGGCTTCTCGCTCGGCATGCGCCAGCGCCTCGGCGTGGCCGCCGCACTGCTCGGCGACCCGCCGGTGCTGATGCTGGACGAACCGGTGAACGGCCTCGACCCGGAGGGCATCCGGTGGATCCGCACGCTGCTGCGCGGCCTCGCCGTCGAGGGGCGCTCGGTACTGGTCTCCTCGCACCTGATGACGGAGATGGCGCTGACCGCCGACCACCTGGTGGTCATCGGCCGCGGGCGGCTGCTGGCGGACGCCGCCACCTCCGACTTCATCGACCGTCACGGCCGCACCCGGGTCCGGGTGCGCGCGGTCGACCCGGCCAAGCTCGACGCCCTGCTGCGCGGCTCCGGCCTGGCCGCCGAGCAGGTGGACGGCGGCGCCTGGGAGGTCAGCGGCGCCGACCCCGAGCAGATCGCCGCCCTGGCCGCGGCGAACGGCGTGGTGCTGTACGAGATCGCCGTCCAGCAGGACTCCCTGGAGGAGGCCTTCATGCGGATGACCGCCGACAGCGTCGAGTACCGGGCGGTGGCGGCATGAGCGTCCCGGCCGCCGGGGCGGCGGGCGTCCTGCGCGCCGAGCGGATCAAGTTCACCACCCTCCGCTCGCTCTGGGTCACCCCGCTGCTCTCCGTCCTGCTCACCGCCGGGCTCGGCACCGCCTTCGCCGCGGCCCTCGGCGGCAAGGACCACAACCTCACCGACGACCCCGGCGTCGGGATCCACTACGGGCTCAACTTCGGCCAGGCCGCCCTGGCCTGCTTCGGGATCCTGCTGATCGGCCAGGAGTTCAACACCCGCATGATCGGCGTCTCGCTCACCGCCGTCCCGCAGCGCGGACGGCTCTACGGCGCGAAGCTCGCCCTCGGCGCGCTGGTCGCGCTCGGCGCGGGCCTGGCGGGGACGGCCGGCTCGTTCGCGGGCTACGCCGTCTCCGTGCCGGGCCGCTGGGGCGGGCCCGCCCTGGTCCGGAGCGCCACCGCCGGGGTGCTCTACCCGGTGCTGCTGGTGGTGTTCTGCTTCGGCCTGACCGCCGTCCTGCGCAACCTCACCGCCGCGATGGGCCTGCTGGTGCCCACCGTCTTCCTGCTCTCCCCGCTGCTCGGCAGCGTCCCGGGCGTGCGGCAGGTGGTCCAGTTCCTCCCGGACCGGGCCGGCCAGTACGCGCTGCACTACGCCGACGACCCGAACGTCGCGTACGGGCACTGGACCGGCCTGCTGATCATGGCCCTCTGGGCCGCCGCGGCCGCGTACGGCGGCCTGCGCTCGATCCGCCGCTACGCGGCCTGACCCCTCCTGCGACCTCCCGCACCCTCCGACCCCGGGAAAGGCAAGCTCCCGATGACGACCGCCACCACCGCCATGGCCGCCACGGCCGCCACCACCGGCCGCGGCCGTACCACCGCCGCCCTCACCGTCCTCCGGTCCGAACTGGTCAAGTTCACCACCCTCCGCTCCCAGTGGATCGCCCCGCTCGTCGCCGTCGCCCTCACGGCCGGCATCACCCTGGCGGTCAACGCCGCCTACGGGGAGGTGGACCACACGCCCGGTGAGGACCAGGCCGGCGGGATCTACTACGGCCTGCTGTTCGGCCACGTCGCCGTGGCCTGCATCGGGATCCTGCTGATCGGCCAGGAGTTCAACACCCGCATGATCGGTGTCTCGCTCACCGCCGTCCCGCAGCGCGGACGGCTCTACGGCGCGAAGCTCACCCTCGGCACCGCGCTCGGGCTCCTCGTCGGGCTGATCTCCACGGCCGGCTCGTTCCTCGCCGTCGCCGGCACCGTCGGCCTCGACCTCTCCGTCCCCGGCATGGGCCGCAGCTTCGTGGCCGGCGTGCTCTACCACCCGCTGCTGGTGGTGTTCTGCCTCGGCCTGACCGCCATGCTGCGCAACTTCACCGCCGCGCTCGGTCTGGTCACCCCGATGGTCTTCCTCGGCACGACCTTCCTCGCCGCGATCCCCGGTGTACGCGAGCTGGGCCAATTCCTCCCCGACCGGGCCGGCCTGTACGCGATGCGCACCCAGCCCGACCCGACCGTCCACTACGGCTACTGGACCGGCCTGCTGATCATGGCCCTCTGGGCCGCCGCGGCCGCGTACGGCGGCCTGCGCTCGATCCGCCGCTACACGGCCTGAGGGGGCGCGGCGGGCCGGGTGACAGATAACAGATGACAGCTGACAGATTTCATCATCTGTCAGCTGTCATCTGTTCGCCGCCGGCCCTCAGTCGTCAGCCGTTCGCCGTTCGCCGTCAGGCCGTTCGTGTTCGCCGGCTACCGCTCCGCGGCCGTTCCGCGCAGGGCCGGGTGGTCCGCCACCACGGTGCAGCTGCCGGGGGCGATCTCGGTGAAGCCCGCGTCCTGGACCAGCGGCAGACCGCTCGCCACCAGCCCGGCCCAGGCCTCCGGGGTGGCCGTGCGGACGGCCAGCGCGAAGCCGGACTCCGCCCACTCCTTGCGCTGCGCGTCGTCCAGCCGCCACCAGGCGAGCTGGGCCGCGTGGCCGGTCTGCGCCATGGTCTTCCCGGCGCTCATCTCCAGCTCCGGGTTGAGCCACAGCACCGGCACGCCCGGCTCGGGCGCGCCGACCGGCCCCGCCTCCTCCAGATCGGTGCCCGACACCTGGAGCTTGGCGAGCTCCTTGGGCCAACCGTCGAGCGGGATCGGCGGAAAGACCCGCACCTCCGCTTCCTGCCCGCCGACCGTGATCCCGGGCAGTTCACCGGCCCGGCGCCACTCGCCGCCGCGTGCCCGCCGGACCACCTTGCGGATCCGGGCGTCCTCCCAGGCCGCGACCCGCTCCGCCCACTCGCCGTCCGCCCCGGTCACCCGGGGGTCGGCCAGCAGCGTGAGCACCGCCCGCGCCGAGGTCTCCAGCGCGTCCGTCCGCCCCGGCGGAGTGGCCCGCTCCAGCCGGACGAGCAGGGGCAGCACGTACTGCGGCCGGGCGTCGCGGTCCTCGGGAGCAGGGGCAGGGTCGGGGGCGTCGAACGGAGAAGTCACCCGTCAAGCATGCCAGCCCCCGCCCCGTCGCGATCACGCCAGGGCCCACCACGGCGCCATGGAAGCCAGGAGCACAACCGGGCGCGGTCAGGAGAGGTAGTCCTCCGGCCCGCCGTCCCGCCGGATGTCGAGGGTCACGCAGTGGAAACCGCCGCCGAGCACCCGCGAGTGGCGAAGCCGGTGCGGCAGGACGGTGATGCCCGCGTGCTCCAACTGCTTGATCAGGCTCCGCTGGCCGGATTCCACGATCGCCGTGTCGGGGCTGATCATCAGCAGGTTCATGCTGATCCAGCTCTCGCTGAGCGCGTGCGCGGGCGAGTCCGCCGACGGCTCGGCGGGCGGGCACCAGAGGACGTCCCAGCCCCGTAGCGGTTCCGGCACCGTCTCGGGGCTGATCCGCTCCGGGTTGAGCAGCACCAGTCCGGGCCGCAGCAGGGCGATGGTGCTGTCGATGTGGGTGTAGCCGTAGATGTTGCGCAGGGGGTGCAGCCGCAGGTCTCCGAGCAGCCCGAGGGTGGACTCCAGCCACGTCAGGCCGAGTTCGTTGCCGCTGCGGGAGACCTGGTAGAAGACGTCGCGGCCGAGCCTCAGGACGTTGGCGGCGTCGAAGACCGGCTCGGACTCGCCCAGCAGCGGCAGTCCGTCCCCGTCGAACTCGAAGAGCTCGTCCTCGAGTCTCGGCCGTGGCGCCGCCAACCACCGGGCCCCGCCCCGCAGGTACTCCTGAAACAGGTTGCGCAGGCCGAACACCTCGAAGTAGCGGTGCCGCATCGGGCTCGCCACCTCGATCACGGTCTCGCCGACCACGAGGGTGAGGTCGCGCGGGCAGTAGGAGTGGAAGCCGCCGTCCGCGCGCCACCTCGGCGCGGCGAACTCGACACCGTGGTCGATGAGGTCCGGCCGGTGCACGGTGACACCGAGCTCGCGCAGGGAGGCGGTCAGCGCGTCCAGGTCCTCCTCGGTCTCCTCGACGACCTGCTGCGAGTAGGCGCCGACGGGGATCGCGGCGAGGTCGGCCGCACCGGTCTTCGGGAAGCAGGACAGCCAGGACGACGGGTCGCACTGTTCGGGCAGCCGGGCGCCCACGGCGGTGCCGACCACCACCTCCCGCAGAGTGGTGAACTCGTCCCAACTGTGCACCGGACTGGCCGGCCTGGCCGGACGGACCGACTCGGACATGACTCTCCTTGACGCGGATTCAGGACGGACGAGAACGAGTGGAGAAGGTGGGAAGCGCAGGCTCCACGGAGACCGGCAGAGGCACCATGAAGCACCACGAAGCACGGCGCGGCAGGGCGTGGCACAGCGCGGAGCACCGTACGGAAAGCCGCGGGAAGCGAATGGCGGACGGGCCCCTCCGGAGGCGGATTGCCCTCGAACCGGTAACCGCGGAGTCCGAAGCAACCACCGGGCCGGTACCGGCCGCTCGTGACGGGTGGGAAATCCCGGACCGGGTAGGCGAATTCACAGTGCGTGAGCCGGGATCGAGCGCCAAGCTACCGGGCACCGCGACGCCCGCGCAAGCAGGTGATCGACATTTCCGGCACCACCCGGACGGCCCCTAAATCCCGCGCGCCGTTGTTCAACTCCCATTCACCGGGGCCGATCAATTCCACCGATCAATTCCACCGGCCAATTCCGCCGATCAACGCTGCCGGGGAACTCGGCGAGCCCGCCCGTCCGATCAACCCGACGAGTCAACCCTGCGGAAGGAAGCGGCCGTTCGTCTCCGTCGATCAACCTGTCGATCAACCCGTCCGGTCGGTCCGTCCGGTCGGTCCGGCCGGTCAACTCCGCAGGACGCGCCGGATCCGGTTCCCGCCCGCCAGCGTGATCAGCGCGCCGCCGGCGGCCGCCAGTCCGGCCACCGCCAGGCTCTGCCGCCGGGCCCGGCGGCGGTCCGCCGCGGCCGCGCGGAGGCCCGCCGCCAGGAACGCCCGCTCGACCCCGCCCGTGCTCAGCTCGCCGGCCGCCACACCTCGCCGGACCTGTTCCAACCTGGCACCCCGGTAGAGCAGTTCGGGGTCACGGTCGGCCGCGGCCCAGCTGCGCGCCGCCTCGGTGAGCCGTCGCTGCTCACCGAGCGCCTCCCGGCCTTCGGCCAGCCAGTCCCGCAACCGGGGCCAGGCCTGCGGCAGCCCGTGGTGGGACAGCTGGACGGTCTCCCGGTCCAGCACCACCAGCCGCGCCCGGACCAGCCGTTCGAGCACCGACGGCACCCCGGGATCGTCGAACTCGCCGCGCCGGACCGGCTTGCACGCCCCCTCGCCCCCGGGTTCCGCCGCCGGCTCGCCGCCGAGCCTAAGGAACACCGCCCGGGCCCGTTCCCGGTCGGACGGCCCCAGCCCGGTGAACAACGCCTCGGCGGTCCGGGCCAGCGCGCCCTCGAACCCGCCGGTGGCCTGGAACCCGGCCAGGGTGAGCGCGTTGCCACTGCGACGCCGCCACGTCTCCAGCAGGGCCGCCGACACCAGCGGCAGGGCGCCGGGCTGCCGGGCGGCCGCGGAGATCAGCACCGCGAGCAGCGCGCCCTCGACGGTGCACCCGGAGCGCAGCGCCGGCTCGGTGATCGCCCGGCGCAGCTCGTCCGGCGCGGGTGCGCCGACGGTCAGCACGGCACCGTCGCAGGCCGCGGCCAGGGCGGGGTGCTCCGCCCGGAGTGCGTCGTACTGGTCGGACCGCACCACCAGGACCACCCGGCTGCGAGCTCCCCGGAAAGCCGCGACACCTCCCGCGCCCCCGCCGCCGCCCTCGGCGCCCTCCCCGACCGCACCCTCCGCCGCCGCCACCAGGGCGTCCAGGAAGCGGGTGCGTTCGGCGGCGTCCCGGCACCGCGTCCGCAGCTCCTCACCCTGGTCGACCACCAGTACCGGGTCCGAGCCGGAAGGCCCCGCCGCCACTGCGGGACCTGCCCCGTCCCGGCCGCCGGCCACCTGGCCGCCGCGCACGCCGAACGCCTCCCCGGATCGCTGCCCGAGCCGGGCGAACGCCAGCGCGTACGCCTCCATCGGCCGTTCCCCGGGGGTGAGCAGCGCCATCGGCGCCCCCTTGCGCGGGCGGCCGCCGAACCCCGTGCTCGCGCCGCGCATCGCACCGCCGGTCCCGCTGCCGCCGGCCGGGCCGCCCGCGCCACCCACGCCGTCCGTACCGCCCAGGCCGCCCAGCCTGGCCAGCAGGCCCGCCCTGACCAGCGAGGACTTGCCGGATCCGGAGGGCCCGGTGACCACCACCAGCCGCCGCTCCCCCAGCAGTCCGACCAGCCGCTCCAGCAGCGCCTCGCGCCCGAAGAACCGGTCCGCGTCCGCCGCCTCGTACGCCGCCGCACCCGGGTACGGGGCCCGGCCGACGTCGTGGGCGCGCCGCTGGGCCGCGGTGTCGGCGGCCAGTTCGGCGGCGAGCAGCTGCCAGCGGTGCTGCCACTCGCGGACGTCCCCGCCGCACGCCTGCACGTACGCGAGGGTGACGGCGAGGCTGGGCAGCCGGCGTCCGCCCGCGGCCACCGAGAGGCTGGCGGCCGAACAGTGTGCCCGGACGGCCAGTTGGCGGTACGGCGGGGTGCCGGCCCGTTCCCGGAGGGCGCGGAGGTCGCCCGCGAACCGGAGCAGCGGCCCGTCCCCCTGGTCCAGTGGACTCTCCCGACGCGGCACAGCAGCCCCCTTCTCCGTCGACGTGGCGGCCTCGATGTCCACCCTTCGAGATTCATCATGCTCAGGACAGGTGGTGTCAAACAATGGCGCTCACCGGCCGGTTGTTCCGAGTTGATGTTCAATGTCCAGCCGCACGGCACCGAACAATGCCGTTGGGATAGAACCGGGAGCCGCAGACTTCGCTGACTTCGGAGAGCTCCATGAAGTTCACGCGGTACTGCCGTTCCCTGCTGTCCACACCCGCGATGGCGGTGGAGCGGTACGCCAAGAGCCATCAGTCCGGGGCCGATATCGCCATGGTCGACCTGGAGGACTCCGTCCCGCCCGCACGAAAGGAGGAGGCCCGCCGGCTCGCCGAGGAGTTCTTCGCCCTGCCGTCCAGCAAACTCGCCCGGAGCGCGGTCCGGATCAACTCCCTTTCGGGGACGGACGGTCTGCGCGACCTGATCGCCATCACCCGGTACCGCGTCAAACCGGATGTCGTGCTGGTCCCGATGGCGGAGTCACCGCGGGACATCGAGATCGCGGCCGGCGCGCTCGCGGCGGACTGCCCGCAGACGGAGTTCCTCGCCGTCGTCGAGACACCGCTCGGCATCGAGCACGCCCCCGCCATCGCGGCGGCCGGACACCGGCTGCGCGGACTGGTCTTCGGCTCCGCCGACTACGCCTTCGCGGTCGGCGCCCGGCTCTCCTGGGAGGCGCTCGCGCACGCCCGCGGCCGGGTGGTCAACAGCGCCCGCGCCGCCGGGGTGGAGGTGATGGACGCACCGTTCTTCGAGGTCGACGACGTGGCCGGGCTGCGCCACGAGGCCGCGCTCGCCCGGGACTTCGGCTTCAGCGGCAAGATCGCCGTGCACCCGCGCCAACTCCTCCACATCAACGAGGCGTTCAGCCCGGACGAACAACTCCTGGAGCGGGCCCGGCGGGTGGTCGCGGCGGGTGTGGAGAACGGCCGCTCGGTGACCGTCGTGGACGGGGTGATGGTCGGCATGCCGTTCTTCGAGGCCTCCCAACGTCTGATCGAGCAGTTCGCCCCGCCCGCACCGACCGACAGCAAGGAGCAGTGACGATGAGCGACGCAGCAGCATCCACCCCACCCGGCCCCGTCCAGGGCCCGCGCCGGTACCGCAACGCCGAGACCATGCTCGCCACCGCCGACCCGGTCTGGCAGGCGGCCGGCGCCAACGGCCTGATCGGCATCAAGGTGGACTCCGAGTCCAACAACCGGCTGATCGTCCGCGAGACCGGCCACGAGTTCGCCAACATGGTCTCCTGCGCCTACCTCGGACTGAACAACCACCCGCAGATCGCCGCCGGCGCCGTGGACGCGCTCACCGAGTCGCGCAGCACCTGGCTGGTCACCTCGACCACCCGGATCCGGCACAACCTGCTGGTCCGGCTGGAGGAGGAACTGGGCGAACTCTTCGGCGCGCACATCCTGCCGGGCGCGTCCTGCACCGCACTCACCATGGGCATCCTGCCGCTGGTCGCCTCCGGCCACCTCGACGGCGTCTCCGACGGCACCGGTGGCGGGCCCCGGGTGATGGTGTTCGACCGGTTCTGCCACTTCTGCATGGCGTACGTGAAGCCGATCTGCGCGGACGAGTCGCTGGTGCTCAACTGCCCGCACAACGACCTGGACTTCCTCGAGGACGTCTGCCGTAAGTACCCGAGAGTCGCCTACGTCGCCGACGGCGCGTACTCCATGGGTGGTGCGGCGGCCCTCGACGGCCTGCTCGAACTCCAGGACCGCTACGGGCTGTTCCTCTGCATCGACGACTCCCACTCGCTGTCCATCATGGGCGAGCGGGGCGAGGGCTTCGTCCGCTCCCGGCTGGAGATGAACCCGCTCACCGTCATCGTCTCCAGTCTCGGCAAGGGGTTCGGCACCGGCGGCGGCATCGCGATGCTCGGCAACCGCGAGCAGTTCGAGTTCCTGCACCGGCACGCGGGGCCGGTCGGCTGGTCGCAGAACGTCGCGCTGCCCCTGGTGGGCGCCTCACTGGGCAGCGCCGCCCTCCATCGCTCCCCCGAACTCGGCCGGCTCCAGACGAAGTTGAACCACAACATCGAGCTCTTCGACGAGCTGCTGCCGACCACCTTCGCGGGCAACGGCCTGCCGGTGCGCCGGGTCGACGTGGGCGACGCCGACCGCGCGGTCAAGCTCTCCGCCCAGCTCTTCGAACGCGGCTTCTACAGCTCGGCGGTGTTCTTCCCGATTGTCCCCAAGGGCGAGGCCGGCCTGCGGCTGATGCTGCGCGCCGACATGGACGAACACCTGATCACCGAGTTCGCCGGCCACGTCAAGGAACTCACCGCCGACCTCTGACACCTGGGAGCTGCACATCATGGACGAACCCGAGCCGGCCGGCTTCCGGCGGATCGGCGAACGGCGCTACCGCGAGGTGGTCGGCCGTTACTACGAGGAGTTCACCGTCGGCGACGTGATCGAGCACCGCCCCGGGCGGACCGTCACCGAGCTGGACAACGTGCTGATGAGCATGCTCAGCATGAACGACGCGCCGCTGCACATCGACGCCGCGTACAGCGAGCACACGCCCTGGGGGCGGCCGATCGTCTCCAGTCTGGTGACGCTCAGCATCGTCGGCGGGATGACCGCCCGCTCCACCAGCGGGCGGACCATCGCCAACCTCGGCTGGGAGAACATCCGGATGACCCACCCGGTGTTCACCGGGGACACCCTCTACGCGGAGACCGAGACGCTCGCCAAGCGGCTCTCCAAGAGCCGCGCCGGGCAGGGTATCGTCAGCTGCCGGACCACGGGGACCAAGTCCACCGGCGAGGTGGTGGTGGTCTTCGAGCGCAGCTTCCTGGTCCCGCTCCGCGGCCACGGCCTGGACGAGGTCGCGGGCTACTGAGGGACGACGGCAACCGAATGACAGCCGACGGATAACAGATGACAGCTGACAGATTTCATCATCTGTCAGCTGTCATCTGTCAGTCGTTTCCCGTCCCCGTTCCCGGCGCACGTCCACCAGCACCTTGCCCATGGTCGCGCGCGCGCCCATCGCGCGGTGCGCGTCGGCGACCCCGTCGAGTGGAACGACCCGGTCGATGTGCGCCACCAGCCGCCCTTCCCCGGCCAGCCGGAACAGGTGTTCGGCTACGCCCGCGAACAACGCCCGGTCCTCCAGTACGTGCTGCAGCCAGAAGCCGAGCACGCCGACCGAGCCCTCCGCCAGCTCGGCCACCGAGAAGGACTCCTCCGGGCCGCCACGGGCCCCGACGCAGAGCAGCCGGCCGAACGGCGCCAGCGCCGCCAGTCCGGACCGCAGCACGCCTCCGCCGACGGAGTCCACGAAGAGGTCCACGCCTCCCGACTCGCCCAGTCGGGCGACGAGTTGCGGGTCGGCCGGATCCAGGGTGGCGTCCGCACCGAGCGAGCGGACGAACTCCCGCTTGGCCGCCGTCGAGGCGAGGCCCACCACCCGGCCCGCGCCCAGTTCCCGGGCCAGTTGCACCGCCAGGTGGCCGACCCCGCCCGCCGCCGCCGTCACCACCACCCGCTCGCCCGGGCGCAGCCGCCCGAGCAGCGTCAGCGCACCGTACGCCGTCGCCCCCTGTTCGAGCAGCGCCAGCGCCTGGTCGTCGCCGACGCCGTCCGGCACCTCGACCGTGAACGCCTCGTCCGCGCGGGCCACTTGGGCGTAGCCACCGCCGGAACGGAGCAGCGCGGCGACCCGTCGCCCGTCATCGCGCCGCCGGCCGACCACGTCGGCGCCGAGCACCGCGGGCAGCGGGTGACGCCGGTACTCACCCTCCCGGCAGTGCAGGTCCGCGTAGTTGAGGCCGGCGAGGGTGACGTCGACGAGCACCTGGCCGGGCCCGGGTGCCGGCTCGGACAGGGTCTCGGTCCGGAACTCCTCCGGCCCGCCGTAGCGCCGGATCACCGCCGCCCGCATGCCGCCCGGCACAGCGGTCCGCTCCCCGCGTCTGCCCGGCGTCCCGCCGCCCGTCACCGGGCGAAGAGTGCGAGCAACCGGCCTTCCGCCACCCGCGCAGCCGCCGTGTCCTCGGCGACCACGCAGTACATCACCGACCCGTCGGCCGGCCCGAAGTCGGCGCTGAACACCACGCCGGTGCGGGTCGCGGGGTCGAAGGCGAGCCCGGCCCGCTCGACCGCCGCGACGGCCTCCGGGAAGGACGGCACGTGCAGGCCGGCGAGTTCCATGATCACCCGGGCTCCGCGGTGTCCGGCGCCGACCAGCCGGGCGAACAACGCGTCGTGCAGGTGGGTCGAACCGGTCAGCCGCCCGTTGGTCTCGCTGAAGTACAACTCGCCCTTCGGGGTGAGGAAGGCGTCCGCGCTGAGCGTCCCGCGGTAGCCGAGCATCCGCAGCGATTCGCACAACCGGGCGCCCTGGTCGACGAGTTCCGCGCGCACCCCGTCGTCCGGGGTGACCGGCGGGGTGATCTCGCCGACCACCACCGGATCCATCACCATCTCCCCGCAGCCGGAGAGCACCGAGCGGCCCTCGTCGATCGTGAACTCCGCGTACAGCGGCACCGAGTCGGCGAAGTACCGCTCCACCACGACGCGTTGGCCGCGTCCACCGGTGAGCCAGTCCCACCGGCCGGCGACGTAGGCCGCGACCGCGGCCCGGTCCGCCAGCGGGACCACGCGCTGCGCCCCGGCGGGGGTGACCTGCTCGTCGCGGCTGAGGATCTCGTTGCCGAAGCCGCCGGCCTGGAACTCGACCTTCACCATCACGCTGTGGCCCTGCTCCAGCAGGCCGTTCACCGCCGCCTCGACCTGCTCCGGCGTCGAGGCGACCGTGCCCGGCGCCACCGGCACCCCGGCACCGGCGGCCAAGGCCCGGAACACCGCCTTGCTGTTGACCAGCGCGTTGCCGCCCTGCGCGGCGAACGCGTGCCCCGGCACGGCGTGTTCGGCGTCGAGCGCGGCGGCCAGGTCGACCACGGCGGCGTTGGGCGAGATCGCCAGCACCCGCTCCACCGGACGCCCGGCGAGCGCCCGGCGCAGCTCCGTGCGGAAGCCCGGATCGGCCAGCCGGTCCGGGGTGAGGATGGCGTCGCCCTCGGCGCCCGGCGGCGGCACGACCACGGTGAGGCTGTCCGCCCGGGTGCCGGTCAGCCCGGTGACGTACCCGAGGTAGGCCGGATCGGGGCTCCAGGGCAGCACGAGGACGTCGCCGTCCTCGGCGAACCAGAGCATCCGCTGGGCCCCGCAGCCGGCGAACTGCCGCTCCAGCGGCGTCATCCCGGTGAGGTCCCCGACCATCTCCTCGGTGCGGTTGTTCCCGATGCACAGCGTCGTCATCTGCCGGACTCTCCCCAACTCTCCCCATCACCGGTCGGTGCAGCGCTCCAGGTGTAGCGCACGGGGATTGTTCGGGTTCGGCGCTCGGCCATTGAACAAAAACGGTGAACAACGGCCCGGTCCACGGCGCGCCGTGGACCGACGCGGGGCGGACACGGGACCGACGCAGGGCCGACGCGAGGCCGACGCGGGGCGGACGCGTGCCGTCAGCGCAGCCGCTGCTGCAGCTCGTCGACGGCCGACCGGATGCCGGCGCTGTACGCGTCCTCGGGCAGCGCGTCCAGGCTCCTCACCGCGCGCTCCAGCTGGTCGCGCGCCCGGTCCGGCTCGCCGAGCTTGAGGTGGTCGGAGGCGAGGTTGAGGTGCAGCGACGGGTAGAAGGCGCGGACCTGGAGGGCCGACTCGTAGGTCTGGGCCCGTTCGGCGGTCAGCGAGTCGGCTGCGGCCAGTGCGCGCCGGTCCCACTCCAGCTCGGCGCGCGGGTCGTCCTGCAGATCGGCCAGGTAGTGGGCGAGCACGCAGCGGTGGAACACGTCGCCGCGTTCGCCGAGCGCCTCCCAGAGCCGCTCGAAGCTCTCCCGGGCCTGCGACGTCCGCCCGCGTTGCGCGGCCTGGACGCCGTCGAGGCCCAGCGCGAGCCGGGCCAGCACCGCGTCCTCGGGCGTCCCGGGTTCACGTCCGGCCGCGCCGCCACCGGACGCGCCGTCGTCGAGCGCAGCAATCTCGGGCATATCGGACATGCCCGCAGCCTAACCGCCCGCCACGCCTCCCGCGTCGGCACGCCGTACGCGAGCGGACGTCCGGCGGACGCCCCGACGGGTGCCCGGCGGACGCGCGGACGGGTGCCCGGCGGGCGTCCAGCCCTGCCGGCGCCCGCCCCGTGCGACTCGCGTCCCGCCCCGTCAGCGCCGGTAGCCGCGCTGCGGGTCCCGCTCCTCGGCGTCCTCGTAGGTCAGGAACCAGCCCTCCGGGTGGGTCGCCGTGAGCAGCAGCTCCGTGCGCTGCTCGGCGCTCAGCTCGGGATCGCCGTCGTCCGGCCCGAAGACGCCGAACAGCTCGTCGTGGCAGCCGTCCCAGTCGTAGTCGTAGAGGTCGGCCGGAAGATCGCCCATCATGTCGGCGACCGACTCGGGCTGCGCGCCGAGCAGCGCCCGGGCGTCCACCAGGGCCATCCGCAGCGCGATGTCCTCGGCCAGGCAGCGCGGCAGCGGCCACTCGCCGAGCGCGAGGTCGTCGGCGAGGTCGTCGAAGGCGCGGGCCATCGCCCGGCGCCAGCCCCGGTGCAGGCGCCAGGTGCGGTGCGGCAGGCGGCCGAAGACCGTCCAGTCCCCCTCCTCCCCGTCGGCGACCGGCTCGTCCTCGTGCTCCTCGAGGTCGTCGTAGCCGGCGTCGGCCAGGCCGAGCAGCTGGGCGTGGAGCAGGCAGGCGGTGCGCGGGGTGAGCGTCCAGTCGCCGGTCCCGCCGCCACCGTCCTCCTCGTCGCCGTCCAGCGGGAACAGCTCGGCGAAATCCGGCGCGAAGTCCTCGGTGACGCTGATCTCCAGCGTGCCGCCGATCGCCTCGACGCCCGGGATCGCGGCCACCAGCCGGTCCGGGTGGAGCAGCGCGCCGAGCGCCGCGTTGGCGTCCTCGGCCACCTCGCGCAGCAGTTCGCGGCGCTGGCCGGCCGGGTCGATGCCCTCGAAGTCCAGCTCTTCCACGGCCGCGATCGCGGCCGCACGCAACGCCGGCCAGTTGGTGATCCGCAGGCCCAGCACCACCGTCGCCTCGATCTCCTGCGCGCCGGAGTCCTCCGCCGCGCCCGGCCCCTGTGGATGATCGCTTCGCTCGCCCATGGGGCTACGGTACGGCTTTTCGGCCGCCCGATCACCGGTGCGGTGCAGCTTCACCTCGCCTTCACCGCCGCTTCCCGGCCACGCCTCTCCCCCCGGGCCGCGCGCAGCCCGCAGGATGGGTCCATGGCAGACATCGACGAATTCGGCGGCGGGCAGCGCCCGGACGCCCAGGTGCTGGTCGTGACCACCAATGACATCCCGGGGTTCCGGGTCGACCACGTGATCGGCGAGGTCTTCGGACTCACCGTCCGCAGCCGGCACATCGGCAGTCAGATCGGCGCCTCGCTCAAGTCGCTGGTCGGCGGCGAGCTGCGCGGTCTGACGAAGACGCTGGTGGAGAGCCGCAACGAGGCGATGGAGCGGCTGGTCGAGCAGACCAGGGCGCGTGGCGGCAACGCGGTACTCATGTTCCGGTTCGACGTCACGGAGGCCGCGGACGTCGGCACCGAGGTCTGCGCCTACGGCACCGCCGTGGTGATCTCCCCGGCGGCCTGAGCCTGACCCGGGGGCGCCCGGGTGCCCCCGGGAACACTCCTCCCCCACCCGATGTTTCACCGGCGTGACTGTTTACGGTGCAACCAATGGCGGCGGGGTCCACGGCGGCGAAGCCCCGCAGGCCGGCTCGCCGCGGGGCGACGTGCGACGGGTCGACGTCCTGGTGGTGGGCGCCGGGCAGGCGGGCCTGTCCGCCGCCTACCACCTACGCCGTCGCGGCTTCGCCCCCTACCGGGCCGATGCCGGCGGTGACTCCGGTAACGGCACCTACTCCGGCCCTGGCACCGAGAGTGGCCCTGGCACCGAGAGCGGCAGCAGCGGCAGCGGCACCGGCAGCGAGGACGCAGGCGGCGCCGGTTTCGTCGTGCTCGACGCCGGCGACGCCCCCGGCGGTGCCTGGGCGCACCGCTCGCCCTCGCTGCGGATGGCCACCGTGCACGGCTTCCACGACCTGCCCGACTTCGAACTGCCCGAGCCCGACCCCCAGGCCCCGGCCCGCGAGGTCGTCCCGGGGTACTTTGCGGCGTACGAGGCGAAACACGCGCTCCCGGTCGTACGCCCCGTTCGCGTCCGGTCGGTCCGCTCCGAATCCGACCGGCCGGACGCCCGGCTGCTGGTCGATACCGACGCCGGCACCTGGTCCGCCCGGGCGCTGATCAACGCGACCGGTACCTGGACGCGCCCCTTCCTGCCGCGCTACCCCGGCCGCTTCGCGGGCCGGCAGCTGCACTACGCCGAGTACCGGGGGCCGGAGGAGTTCGCCGGCAAGCGCGTCCTGGTGGTCGGCGGCGGCGCCTCGGCGATCCAGGTGCTGTCCGAGGTCGCGGCCGTCGGCGAGACGGTCTGGGTCACCCGCACCCCGCCGGTCTTCCACGAGGGCCCGTTCACCCCGGAGTACGGCCGCGCGGTGGTCGCGAAGGTCGAGGAGCGGGTCCGGCAGGGCCTGCCGGTGCGCAGCGTGGTGAGCGTGACCGGGCTCGGCCCGTCCGTCGCCTACCGCCGGGCCGAGGAGCTGGGCGCGCTGCACCGCCGCCCGATGTTCGACCGCCTCACCGAGCACGGCGTCGCCTGGGGTGACGAGGAGCTGCCGGTGGACGCCATCGTCTGGGCCACCGGCTTCCGGCCCGAGGCCGGCCACCTGGCACCGCTCGGCCTGCGCTCCCCCGGCGGCGGCATCGCCCTCACCGGCACCCGCGCCACCGCCGACCCCCGCATCCACCTGGTCGGCTACGGCCCGTCGGCCAGCACGGTCGGCGCCAACCGGGCGGGCCGGGCCGCCGTCAACGAACTCGTCGCCCTGCTCGGCGCACCGGCACCGGTGGAGGCCGCCGTCGGAAGGTCCTGACACCCCGGGCAGGCCGGTACCGGCCGACGCACGCGGCCGGAACCGGAGCGCGGCGCCCGCGGCCCCGGCTCAGCGGTCGAAGTCGACCGTGACCTGATCGGTGACCGGGCGGGCCTGGCAGGTCAGCACGTAGCCGGCCGCCAGCTCCTTCTCCTCCAGCGCGAAGTTGCGGCGCATCTCCACCTCGCCCTCGGTCACCAGCGCGCGGCAGGTGCCGCACACCCCGCCCTTGCAGGCGAACGGGAGGTCCGGGCGGGAGCGCTGCGCACCGTCCAGGACGGAGCGGTCGCGCGGAAGCGAGAGCGTGCTGCCGCGCCCGTCCAGGACGACCGTGACCTCGCTGTGCGGGCCGTCGCCGGCCGTTCCCGCCCCGGAGTCGTCCGCGCGTTCGGTGACCGGCTCGTCCTCGGCGTGGAACAGCTCCTGGTGCACCCGCTCGCCCGGCACGCCCAGCCCGACCAGCAGCTCCTTCGCCCCGGCGACCATCCCGAACGGGCCGCAGAGCCACCAGTGGCCGACCCCTTCCACGTCCACCAGCGCCGTCAGCAGCGCCCCGACCCGCTCCGGGTCCAGCCGGCCGCTGAGCAGCTCGGCGTCCCTGGTCTCCCGGGAGAGCACGTGGACCAGCTGGAAGCGGCCGAGGTAGCGGTCCTTCAGGTCGGCCAGCTCGTCGGCGAACATGACGGTGTCGCTGCGACGGTTGCCGTAGAGCAGGGTGACGGTGGAGGCGCGGTCGGCGGCCAGCACCGAGGCGGCGATCGAGAGCATCGGGGTGATGCCGGAGCCGGCCGCCAGCAGCACGTGGTCGGCGGGCACGCCCAGTTCGGGGGTGAAGAGGCCGGTCGGGGTGAGCACCTCGACCTCCTCGCCGACCGCGGCCTCGCGCACCAGCCAGCGGGAGAACAGCCCGCCGGGCACCTCGCGCACGGCGATCCGCAGCGGTCCGCCGACGGGGGC
Source organism: Kitasatospora sp. NPDC047058 (assembly GCF_040643935.1). NCBI lineage: Bacteria > Bacillati > Actinomycetota > Actinomycetes > Kitasatosporales > Streptomycetaceae > Kitasatospora > Kitasatospora sp. NPDC047058. The sequence continues at coordinate 26,279 of NZ_JBEYVJ010000029.1, forward strand.
GCAGATCGAGTACGAGCGGCGCTCGTCGGCACCGTCCACCACCCGGCGCAGCGTCAGCGTCTGGCCCGGACGGAAGGCGAACTGCTCGGCGAGCCCGTCCGGCACCTCGAAGGTCACCGCGACGGCGTCCTCGCAGAGCCGCTCCACCGCGCCGATCCGCAGCCGGTGGAAGCTCGGCCGGCGGGCCGGACGGACGGCGCCGCCGGGCGCGGTGGAGCCGACGGGCTCGGCGGTGCCGCCGGGCGAAGCGGTGCCGCCGGAGGCAGCCGTGCTCGTGGTCCCAGCCAGGTCGGTGGTGCCGGCGGCCATTCAGATCTCCTTGACGCGTTCGAAGGGCTCACGGCAGTCGCGGCAGCGCCAGAGCGCCTTGCACGCGGTGGAGCCGAAGCGGGACAGCTCCTCGGTGTCGGTGCCGCCGCAGAGCGGGCAGGCCACGACACGGCGGGTCGGACCGAGGGTCAGCAGACCCGGGGACGTCCGGCGTCCGGCCAGGGCCCCGGGCGCCGATGCGGCCGCCGACCCGGGCGGGGCGATGCCGGCCTCGGCGAGCTTGCGGCGGCCCGCCTCGGTGATCAGGTCGGTGGACCACGGCGGGTCGAGCCGCAGCCGGACCCGGACGTCCGGGAAGCCGGCCGCGCGCAGCCGCCGGTCGACGTCGGCCGCCATCTCGGCGACGGCCGGGCAGCCCGAGTAGGTCGGGGTCAGCCAGGCGGTCACCGTCCCGGTGCTCCCCCCGGCCGCCTCGCCGGCCTCGTCCGCTCCGTCTGCTCCGTCCGCCTCGTCCGCCACCGTGACCTCGGCGAGGACGCCGAGGTCGGCCAGGGTGAGCATGGGCAGCTCGGGGTCCGGAACGGCCGCCGCGATCTCCCAGGCCCGCTCGCGCGCGGTCCCGCTCCGGCCGGCCACGGGTTCCACCGCCCGTTCCTCCGCCGTTCCGGTCATCTCCCCGGACGTCCCGGCCACCACGGCGGTCACCACGTCGCCCCCGGGTGTGCGCGGGCCAGCACCTGCAGCTCCGCCAGCAGCAGGCCGAGCGCCTCGGTGTGCACGCCGTCGCGCCCGCCCCGGCCGCCGACCGTGGCCAGCCCCGGCGTCTGCGGCACGGTCAGCCCGGCCTCGGCCAGGACGGCGGCCAGCTCTCGCAGCACCGGCTCGCGCAGCGTCGCCGGGTCCACGCCGACCCGCAGCTCGACGGGGTGCGCGGTGAACAGCTCCTCCAGCAGCGGCCAGACCGCGTCCAGCCCGGCCTGCATCCGCTCCGCCGAGTACGGCGTGCCGTCGCCGAGCCGCAGCGTCCAGGCGGTGGCGTACTCGCGGTGGTACGCGAGCTCCTTGACGCCCCGGGCGGCGACCGCGGCGAGCACCGGGTCGCGGTGCCCGGCCAGCTGCTCGTACAGCACGCCGCGCGCGGTGGCGAAGAGCAGCAGCCGGGCGATCGAGTACGCGAAGTCCCCGTTCGGCGCCTCGACCAGGCGGACGTTGCGGAAGTCGTGCTCCTCGCGCCAGTACGCCAGGTCGTCCTCGGTACGGCCGGAGCCGTCCGCCTGGCCGGCCCGGGTGAGCAGCTGGCGGGCCTGGCCGAGCAGGTCGAGGCCGAGGTTGGCGAGCGCCACCTCCTCCTCCAGCTCCGGCGCCCGGGTGCACCACTCGATCAGCCGCTGGGCGAGGACGAGCGCGTCGTCGCCGAGCATCAGGCAGTAGGCGGCGAGGTCGGCACCGTCCAGGCCGGCCGGGACGGCGGTGTCCACGCCGAGCAGCGGGTCGGCGAAGCCGGTCCCGTAGGCCCAGCGGCCCTCGCCCTCGGGCTCGGGGGACGCCTCGGAGAGGGTCAGGTAGACGTGGTCGTCATCGGTGTCGTGGCCGTGGGGGCCGCCGTGGGTCACGGTGTCGTCGGTCATGGCTCTGCTGCTCCCCGTCAGATGTGCGGGACATCCTCGGGGATGTCGTAGAAGGTCGGGTGGCGGTAGACCTTGTCACCGCTCGGCTCGAAGAACGGGTCCCGCTCGTCCGGGGTGGAGGCGGTGATCGCGTCGGAGCGGACCACCCAGAGGCTGACGCCCTCGTTGCGCCGGGTGTAGAGGTCGCGGGCGGCGAGCAGCGCCATCCGGTCGTCGGCCGCGTGCAGCGAGCCGACGTGGACGTGGTTCAGCCCGCGCCGGGGGCGCACGAACACCTCGTACAGCGGCCAGCCGGCCTTGGACTCGGTCACTTTCCGTTCTCCTCTTCCGCGTGGTGCACTGCTTCCGCGTGGTGCTGGGCTTCGGCTTCCGCCCGGAGCGGGGCTTCCGCGTCGTGCGACGCCTCCGCCTCGTTCGGCGTCTCCGCCTCGTGCGAGGCCTCCGAGAGGCGCCCGGCCTCGGTGCGGCGCTTCTCCGCGTAGGCGGTGGCCGCCTCGCGGACCCAGGCGCCGTCCTCGTGGGCGGCGCGGCGGCGGTCGATCCGCTGGGCGTTGCACGGGCCCTGGCCGTGGATGACCCGGGTCAGCTCGGACCAGTCCGGCTCACCGAAGTCCCAGCCGCCGCGCTCCTCGTTCCAGCGCAGCTCAGGATCCGGGAGGGTGACGCCGAGGTGCTCGGCCTGCGGGACGGTCATGTCGACGAACCGCCGGCGCAGCTCGTCGTTGGTGTGCCGCTTGATCCGCCAGGCCATCGAGCGGGCGGTGTTCGGCGAGTCCCCGTCCGAGGGGCCGAACATCATCAGCGACGGCCACCACCAGCGGTCCACCGCGTCCTGGACCATCCTGCGCTGCGCATCGGTGCCGCGCATCAGCGTCATCAGCAGCTCGTAGCCCTGGCGCTGGTGGAACGACTCCTCCTTGCAGATCCGGACCATGGCGCGGGCGTACGGGCCGTAGCTGCAACGGCAGAGCGGCACCTGGTTGCAGATCGCGGCGCCGTCGACCAGCCAGCCGATCACGCCGACGTCGGCGAAGGTGAGCGTCGGGTAGTTGAAGATCGAGGAGTACTTCTGCCGGCCGGAGATCAGCTTCTCGGTCAGCTCGGCCCGGTCCACGCCGAGGGTCTCGGCGGCGGCGTAGAGGTAGAGGCCGTGGCCGGCCTCGTCCTGGGCCTTGGCCAGCAGGATCGCCTTGCGGCGCAGCGACGGGGCCCGGGTGAGCCAGTTGCCCTCGGGCTGCATGCCGATGATCTCGGAGTGCGCATGCTGGGCGATCTGGCGGATCAGGGTGGCCCGGTAGGCGTCGGGCATCCAGTCCCGGGGTTCGATCCGCTGCTCGGCGGCGACCACCGCCTCGAACCGCTCCTCCAGCGCCTGCGCGGGGACCGGGTCGGCCACCTCTGTTGTCACCACGGTCCCCTCTCGCATCCTGCGGCGTGCGCGTGACGGCCAGCGTCGTGCGGCGCGGACCGGCTCTGCCGTCACCCACGCTACCGACTGACCGTTCGGTCGGTTCCATTGTGCGCACCGGGACGGCGGCCTGACAAGGGACGCAGGCCCCGGTTGTGGCCGGAATCGATCGCCAGCCGGTCACCGGCGGCCCGCCTGCCCGACCCCACGCCCGCCACGCTGCGGCGGGCATCCGTGCCGGGACACCGCCGCGGGGGCGCCTGCAGGGGTCCCCCACGCGGGCGACCGGTGCACGGGCACGGGCGGGCCGTGCCCCCGTGCGCGGTCCCGGCGCCGGGGGTCGGCCGGGTGGGGGCGGTCCTGCCGGGAACCATCGCGACGCCGGGCGAGTCGGTGGGAGGCTGGTCGCGATGGGGCGAGCGCGGGCGCACACCCGGGGAGGGACGCCGGGCCGGGTCGTGGCGCGGGCCCGGGGTCGGGGCCAGGGCCGGGGCGGCGGCGGCCGGGCTCGGGTGCTGGTCGGGTTCGGCGTGTTCGGGGTGTTCTGGGGCACCTGGGGTGCGCTGGTGCCGGAGGTCCAGGCGCGGGCCGGGGTGGGCGACGGCGAGCTGGGCGTCGCGGTCCTGATGATCGGCCTCGGGGCGCTCTGCACGATGCGTCCGGCCGGCGCGGCGGTGGACCGTTACGGCACGTGGGCCGTGGCGGCCTGCCTGCTGTCCATGGCGGTGGCGGCGGTACTGACGGGCCTGGCCACGGGAGGGCCCCAGCTGATGGCGGCGCTCGCCGTACTGGGCGCGGCGTCCGGGGCGGTGGACGTGGCCGTCAACGCGATGGCGAGCGCCGAGGAGAGCCGGTCGGGGCGCTTGCTGAACGCGGCCCATGCGTGCTTCTCGGCCGCGGTGGTGCTGGGAGCGCTCGCGACCGGGTTCGGGCTGGGCCGCGGGGTGGGGGCGGGCAGCCTCCTGGCTGTGGCGGCCGCACTGCTGGCCGGCGCGGCCACCGTGATCGGGCTGTCCGGCGACGGCGGGGAGCCTGGCGGGCGGGTGCTGAGCCGGGACAGGCGGAGGGCAGACCGGGCCGGACGCGCGGCGGGCCGGGGCGGGCGGGTGGCGCGGTCCCCGGGCCGGGGCGGGCAAGAGGCGCCGCGCCGGGTGGCGAGCCGTCCGCTGCTCGTGCTCGGGCTGCTCTGCGCGCTGGCGTTCCTGGTGGAGAACGCCTGGCAGAGCTGGAGCGCGGTGATGCTGCGCTCCGAGTTCCATCTCGGGGCGGGCGCGAGCGCCGCCGGTCCGGTGGTCTTCGCGGCGTCCGCGACGGCGGGGCGGTTGGCCGGGCACGGGCTGGCGTCGCGGCTGGCGCACCGCCGGCTCCTGGTCCTCGGAGCGCTGGTGGGCGCCGCGGGCACGCTGGGCGCCGCGGCGGCACGCGACGGGCGGGAGATGCTGGCCGGACTGGTCGTCGCCGGACTGGGGACGTCGGTGTGCGCTCCGACGATCCTGTCCCTGGCCGGGGCGCTCGCCCGGCCCGAGGTGCGCTCCTCCTCGCTGGCGGTGGTGACGTCGGTGGGCTACGCCGGCTTCCTGGTCGGACCCGCGGCCGTGGGCCTCGCCGCCTCCGCGACCGGCCTGCGGGCGACGTTCTGCGGGGTGGCCGCCGTGGCCGTGGTCCTCGCGATCTGCGCGGTGTCGACCGGCGCCATGGCCGCACCGCACGCAACGCCGCCGACGGCCGACGGCCGGGCATGCCGGCCGTGAGGCCGGCTGCCGGAGGTCACGGCGAGGCGGCCTTCAAGGGCCGGCAGGCCGGGCGGACCGGGTCGGCGAGGCCACAAGCCGGAGTGCCGTGGGTTGCCGGGCCGGTCATACCGACGGGCGCAGGCCGGCCAGCCGCTCGGCGCGGGCGGCGCGCTGCGCGAACACCTGCTCCTTGCGGTCCTCCATCCGGCGCAGCGCGGTGCGGCGGGCCCGGGTCGAGAGCCGGTCGAGGTAGAGGCCGCCGTGGAGGTGGTCGGTCTCGTGCTGGAGGCAGCGGGCGAAGTAGCCCCGGCCCTCGACCACCAGCGGGCGGCCGTCCAGGTCGCGGCCGCGGACCACGGCGCGGTCGGGGCGCGCCAGCTCCATGTGGGGACCGGGGACGGACAGGCAGCCCTCCTCCGCCTCGGCCAGCCGGCGGGCGTCCGCGGGCAGGTCGTCCAGCTCCGGGTTGAGGATGTGGCCGACGTGCCGCACCCCGTCCTCGTCCAGGCAGTCCCAGACGAACACCTGGAGGTCCACGCCGATCTGGTTGGCGGCGAGGCCGGCACCCTCGGCGACCCACATCGCGGCGAACATGTCGTCCACCAGCCTCGCCAGGCCCGGCGTGCCGAACTCCTCCTCGGACACCGCCCGGCACCAGCGGTGCAGCACCTCCTCACCGACCACGGTGATCCGTCGCACCTCTCCGCGCAGCGCCTGCGGGGGCACCTCCGGATAGCCGTCCACCGGTGCGCCCTGCAGCATCACCGACCCTCGGACCGGACTCCGGGAGGTACGGGGCCGGGTGTGCGTCGGCTGCTGCTCAGCCATGGTCGAACTCCGCTCTCGTGGCCTTCGGTCCGCTTCGGTTCGATGCGGGTTCACCTATCCATACTTTGCAAAGTGCCACTTTGCAAACAGCAGGCGGGCAAGGAACTGCCGACGAATCATCCTGAACCGGGACAAAGACCGTGCAGCGGCTTGCCAGGAACTTTGCAAACAGGCATCTTTGCAAAGTGACCACCGACAAGACGCCGCCGACCGGACCCGCGCTCCCCCTACACGCGGCGGGGGCCACGGAGCCCGATGGTCCCGCGCGGCCCGAGGGGGCCGAGGGGCCAGAGGGGGCCGCGGAGCCCTGGGGGGCCGCCGCCGGCCCCGCGAGCCCTGCGGAGGGCCCGCGGCCGAGGCCGCTGGAGACTCCGCCGAACCGGCCGCTGCCGCTCCACCCGGTCCGGCTCGCGCTGCTCGACCTGATCGCCGAGTGGGGCAAGATCACGTCCAACCAGGCCGCCCAGCACCTGCACCAGAGTTCCGGCACCTGCTCGTTCCACCTGCGCCAGCTCGCCCGCTACGGCCTGATCGAGGAGGCGCCCACCGTCGACGGCCGCTCGCGGCCGTGGCGGCTGCGCTGGGAGGGGACGCTGCCGGCGGGTGCCGGCACCACCGGCCCCGTGGCTGCCCCCGCCGCGCTCACGGCCTCCCCCGCCGTCACGCCGCCCGCACCCTCGCGGCGGCTGGCGAACGGCCTGGCCGGCGACCTCGCGGAGGACCTCGAGGACACCAGCTACCGCCAGTGGCTCGCCCTGCGTCGCCAGGCCCCCGCCGAGTGGCAGCGCGACGAGGCGTCCAGCGACGTCCTCCACCTCACCCCCGAGGAACTGGCCGACCTGGGCGCCGCCGTCCGCGCCCTGCTCGCCCCCTACCGGCGGCGCGGGCCCGGCCCCGGCACCCGTCCGGTCGCCGCCGTCACCCGCCTCTTCCCGCTGCTCGACCACCCGGCCGCGGACGACCGACAGCCGTAGCGGTCCCGGCCGAGCCCTGCCCTGACTGGACGACGGGCCTCGGGAGGCGACTCATCCCGGGACCGCGCGGACGACCGCGGGCCCGCCGTCCGGATGGTGCCGGACGGCGGGCCCGTAAGCGGGGAACCCGGGGATGCGCCGGGGAGGGCCCGGAGCGCGTCAGCCCTCCGAACGATCCCGCAGGCGTGGCAGCGGTACGGCGAGGAGCGCGGCCAGCAAGGCGATCCGGGGGGCCAGCTGGTCGATCCGGATGTGCTCGTGCCGGGCGTGCGCCCCGGCACCGACCGCGCCGAAACCGTCCAGCGTCGGCAGACCGCGCGACCCCGGCAGGTTGGTGTCCCCGGCCCCACCGGCCGGGGCGCCGTCCAGCTGCTGTCCCAGCACCGCGGCCAGGGAACGGACGTGCCGCAGCAGGGGGTTGGCGGAGCGCTCGGGCCAGGCGGGGCGGCTGGAGAGCACCTCCGTCCGGACTCTGGCCCCCGGGCGCAGCGCGGTGAGCCGGGCCAGGTGGTCGAGCGTGCGGCGCTGTGCCTCGGCGGTGGCGAAGCGCAGGCCCAGCTCGGCCTCGGCGCGCCCGGCGATCACGTTGGCCCGGGTGCCGCCGCTGATCCGGCCGGCGTTGAGTTCGGTGCCGGGCTGGCCCGCGATTCCCCGTACCGCGACCAGCTGGTCGACGAGCTCGTCCACCGCGGAGACGCCCTGGGCCGCGTCGTTCCCGGCGTGTGCCTCGCGCCCGGTGACGGTGAGCCGCACCCGGGTGCTGCCGCGGCGGGCGGTCTTGAGCCGGCCGTCCGGGTGGGGCGGTTCGAGGCCCAGGACTGCTGCCGCTCCGCGCAGTTGGCGTTCGACCAGGCGGCGGCCGTCGGGGCTGCCGACCTCCTCGTCCGAGACCACGACCAGCCGCACCGTTCGGTGCGGGCACTGGCCGAGGTCGGCGAGCAGGGCGAACGCGCCTTCCAGGGCGGCGAGTCCGCCCTTCATGTCGACGACGCCCGGGCCGCTGAGGGTGCCGTCCTGTTCGGTGACCGGCCAGTCGTTGAGGATGCCGGCCGGCCAGACGGTGTCGTGGTGGCCGACCAGGAGAAGGTGCGGCAGGCTCTCGTCCTGGCCGTCCCACTGCAGCACCAGGTGGTCGCCGGCCGGGCCGGGCTCGCGGTGGACGGTGGCGCCGGTGGCGCGGAACCCGGCGGCCAACTCCTCGGCGAGGGCGTTGAGTCGGGGTGCGTCTCCACTGGGCGACTCGATCCGGGCGAGGTCGGCGCAGCGGCGCCGGACGGCGCCGGCGAGGGCGCGGGCCCGGGAGCTGAGGGCCTGGGGCAGTCCGGGGAGGGCTGCGGTGGGGCCGGGTTGGCCGTCGCCGTCGGTGACGGACGGGCCCGCGGTCGGGACTGCGGCAGAGGCTGCGGCGGGTAGTGCGGCGGGCACTGCGGCGGGGACTGTGACGGGCGCCTTGGGGGACGTTGTGGCGGCGACCGGGACCGCCACCCCGGCCACCATCGTGCCGCCACCCCCGGTGAGCGCGGGGGTATTGACGGCACTCGCGGTGACGGTTGGGGCGTTGACGGCACTCGCAGTGACGGCGGAGGCGGTGACGACACTCGCGGTGACGGCCGGGGAAGGCGCGGACGCCGGGCCGGACGTGGGGGCCGGGCCGTCGGCCGGGGTGCGCACGGGTTCGGTGGTCACGGTCGGTCCGGCCGGGGGCCGGACGGCTTGGGGACTCAACGCTCGCCTCCGCGGCCGCCGCCGGTATTCAGCGGCCGCACCGGCCGGCCGGACCAGCCCGGCTGCCCGGCCCAGCCGGGTCGGGCGGATCCGGCGGCACGTGGGGCCCGCCGGGACGGCCCGTCTGGCCCAAGTGCGGTGGAACGGCTGGGCGGCGTGCTTGGCATTGCGTCCTCCTCGCTCGATCCGGTGGCCCCGGTCGGCCCGGAGCCCCGTGGACGGCGGCTTCGAAGCGGCAGGCGCAGTGACTGCACCGCTGCAGGGAAGCCGAGATGTGAGCCTAGAAGAACCGTTCGGTTTCCTGCGAGGTGGCCCTGCTCCCAGCGTGCCGGAGGCCGGGCCCGCCTCGGGCGCCCGCCTTCGATCGGTGGCGGGCGTACGGCGCGCGGGCCTGGGTCGGCGCGCGAGCGCGGTCGCCGGATCGCGCCCAACTCCACCATGGACCCGTCGCCCGGGTTCGGCAGCGCAAACGGCCAAGGCACGGCATTTCCACGCCGGATGGGTGACAGCGTCTCAACGCTCGGTACCAGGTGACGGGTCGTGCGGCGGGGTGGCGTGGAAGGTGGTTCGTGTGCGGTGACGCGGCGGGCGATGACGTTGGGCGGAGGGAGGAAGAGAGGGAGGGAGGTGGAGGGTGGAGGGTGGAGGGTGGAGGGTGGAGGGTGGACGGACGGTGATGGTGTGGGCGGTGCCTCTGCCGCATCGGCCTCCCGGTCCGGTGAGCGCCTCCGCCTCCTCCCCAGCTCCTCCCCGTCAGGCCCGGCTGTTCCTGGCCGAGGCGCTGCGCAGGCACCGAGCGGGCCAGCGAGGTGAACGCCTTGGCGGTCCCGCTGGTTGGCCGTCCGGACCGGGCGCGGTCGGCACTGGAGGTCGGTGCCGGGACCGGGGTGGCTGCCCCGTCGGCCGGCCCAAGTACTGCGCCCTGGTGACCGTTTGCACGCGGTCGAGACGGACCCGCGGTTCGCCGACTTCGAGCCGGCCCGGGTCCGGCACGTCCTGGACCTCTACCCGAGACCGCCGGCGCCGGGCGGTGGGCTCACCTACGTCGGATACCCGAGCACGACGGCTACCCGGACACCGACCGCCGACCCCGGCCGGGCGCCCCGGTGTGCCGAGTGCGTCGACGGGCGGGGCGGCGGGCGGCGCTCGATGATGGACCGGGGCCGTCCCCGGCTCCGCGTCCGGCAGCGAGGAGCCTCCGATGACCGTCACGGTACGCGACGCCGAAGCCAACAGCCGCTTCGAGGCCCGGGTGGACGACACCCTCGCCGGCTTCGCCGAGTACCTGCGCAGCGACCACCTGGTCGTCTACCCGCACACCGAGGTGGAGCCGGCCTACGAGGGACAGGGGATCGGCAGCGCGCTGGCCCGGGCCGCCTTGGACGACGCCCGCCGGCGCGCGCTGCCGGTGCTGGCGACGTGCCCCTTCATCAAGGCGTGGATGCTGCGCCACCCCGAGCACCTGGAGCTCGCGTACGAGAACCGCAGCCGGGTGCGCGACTGATGGGCGGCAGGGAGGGTGCCGGGCCCCGCCGCCCGGCCGCGAGGACGTACGAGGCCGCAGGGATCGCGGTGACCTTCGATCCGCAGGTCTGCCGGCACGCGGCCGAGTGCGTGCACGGGCTGCCGTCGGTGTTCGACACGACGCGACGGCCGTGGATCATGCCGGACGCGGCGGAGCCGGGGGTGCTCGCCGAGGTGGTCCGGCGCTGTCCGACGGGCGCGCTCCGATACCGGCTGGCGGGCGGCGGGACAGAGGTACCGGACCGGCCGACCTCGGTCCGGCGGTTGCCGGACGGGCGGCTGCTGCTGCGCGGGGACCTGCGGGTGACGGACGCGGAGGGCGCGGTCCGGGAGACGCCGCGGGCGATGTTGTGCGGCTGCGGGCGCAGCGCTGGTCAGCCGTACTGCGACCGGAGCGGGCCGTGCGGCGGGGCGGAGGAGGAGGGCGACGCCGACGGCGGAGGCCGGGCCGCCGACAGATGACAAAAGACAGATATCAGATATCAGATGACGACTGACAGATTTTGAATTCTGTCAGTCGTCGCGCCATAGTTGAACTCGGCCACCCTTCCCCTCCCGCCCCCTCGCCCCCTCCCCGCCAGGAGCGCCCCATGTCCACCACCCCCCGGATCGCCCGGCGAGCCCTCGGCTCCACCGGCCCCACCACCTCCATCCTCGGCCTTGGCTGCATGGGCATGTCAGACCTCTACGGCCCGGCCGACGAGGCGGAGAGCATCGCCACCATCCACGCCGCGCTCGACGCCGGCCTCACCCTGCTCGACACCGGCGACTTCTACGGCATGGGCCACAACGAACTGCTGATCCACGACGCCCTGCGCGGGCGCGACCGCGAGAGCGTGCAGATCAGCGTGAAGTTCGGCGCCCAGCGCAGCCCCGACGGCCAGTGGCTCGGCTACAACGCCAGTCCGGCCGCCACCAAGACCGCCCTCGCCTACACGCTGCGCCGCCTGCGCACCGACTACATCGACATCTACCGCCCGGCCCGCCTCGACCCGAACGTGCCGGTCGAGGAGACCGTCGGCGCGATCGCCGACCTGGTCAAGGCCGGGTACGTCCGGCACATCGGCCTCTCCGAGGTCGGCGCCGACACCCTGCGCCGGGCCGCCGCCGTCCACCCGATCAGCGACCTGCAGATCGAGTACTCGCTCATCTCGCGTTCCGTCGAGGCCGAGATCCTGCCCACCGCACGCGAGTTGGGCATCGGGATCACCGCCTACGGAGTGCTGTCGCGCGGCCTGCTCAGCGGCCACTGGAACAACGAGCGCGCCCTGGCCGGCAATGACTTCCGCGGCCACAGCCCGCGCTTCCAGGGCGAGAACCTCACCCACAACCTCGAACTCGTCGAGGCGCTGCGCACCGTCGCCGCCGAGCGGGGGGCCGGCGTCGCCCAGGTCGCGATCGCCTGGGTCGCCTCGCGCGGCGAGGACATCGTCCCGCTGGTCGGCGCCCGCCGCCGGGACCGGCTCACCGAGGCCCTCGGCGCCCTGGACGTCACGCTCTCCGCCGCCGACCTCGCCGCGATCGAGGCCGCGGTGCCCGCCGGGTCCGCCGCCGGGGACCGGTACGCTGCCGCTCAGATGGCCCATCTCGACAGCGAGCACTGACCGCGACACCCGCCCCGGCCGCCCGTTCGCGGCGCCGGGGCGGGCCGTCCGACCCCGCAGCAGGACCCGCACCACCCAGCCGCACGAGCCCCAGCCCCACGACTCCCCACCCGCAGCACCGTCCACCGCCCCGGCGGCGGGCGCACCACCGTAAGGACGTACCCCGCCGTGACCACGGAAAGCGCACTCACCCCCGAGCAGATCCTGAGCGCGACGGAGGACGTCCTCAGGCGGTTCGGCCCGGCCAAGGCGACCGTCGTGGACGTCGCCCGCACCCTCGGCGTCAGCCACAGCAGCGTCTACCGCTTCTTCCCGAGCAAGGCGGCGCTGCGCGAGGCCGTCACCCAACGCTGGCTCGACCAGGCCCACTACGCCCTGCAGTTCATCGCCACCGAGCCCGGCCCCGCGGAGGAGCGACTGCACCGCTGGCTGGAGACGCTGTTCGCCGCCAAGCGGAAGAAGGCGCTCGACGACCCGCAGTTGTTCGCGACGTACATGACGCTGGTCTCCGAGACCAGCAGCACGGTCGAGAAGCACCTGGACACCCTGGTCGGCCAGATCGGCCAGATCATCCAGGACGGCGTCGAGACCAAGGAGTTCAAGCTCACCCACACCGGTTCGACCGCCCGCGCCGTCTTCGAGGCGACCGCCCACTTCCACGATCCCGCGTACGCCGGCGAGTGGGCCGACCCGCACGCCCAGGAGCGGTTCGAGGCCCTCTGGAAGCTGATCCTCGGCGGGCTCCGCGCCGCGTAACCTCCCCGGTCCGGACGGCGGGGGCCGCCGCAAGCCCCCGCCCCGGATAATCCGTTGGCCCGCGGGCACCGCCGCCCGGCAGACTGGCGCGCACAGTTGATCTCACATGGAGGATGACATGCGCGCCACCGGCCCTGCCCTGGACAGCCTGCACGGGCTCGCCCTCGGCGACGCCTTCGGCGACCGCTGGTTCTCCGTCCCGCCCGACGAGGCGCCCGCGGCCCTGGCGGCCCGGCAGCCCCGGCCGGCGCCCTGGCACTGGACGGACGACACCGCGATGGGTCTCGTCCTGGTGCGCCACCTGGTCCGTGAGGGCGAGGTGGTGCAGGACGCGCTGGCCCGGGAGTTCGCGGCCGAGTACACGGCCCACTACGGCCGCAAGTACGGTCCGTCCATGCACCGCGTGCTCCGCGAGATCGACGGCGGCGCCGACTGGCGGGCCGTCACCGCAGGGCAGTTCGGCGGCCAGGGTTCGCACGGGAACGGCGCCGCGATGCGCGTCGCACCGCTCGGCGCCTGGTTCGCCGGGGAGGGCCTGGGCGTCGTAGCCCGGCAGGCCGAACTCCAGGCGCGCACCACGCACTTCCACCCGGAGGCGGTGGCCGGCGCGGTCGCGGTCGCCCTGGCGGCGGCGCTCGCCGCCCGCAGTCGCGGCCGACGCCCGCCCACCCGGGGCGAGTTGCTGACCGAGGTGGCCGGCCGGCTGCCCGACGGCGACGTCCGCTCCGGGCTCCGGATCGCCGCCCGCCTCCCGGGGCACACCAGCGTGCGGCACGCCGCGACCGTGCTCGGCTCGGGCCTGGCGATCTCCGCCGCGGACACCGTCCCGTTCGCCCTCTGGTCCGCCGCCGGACACCTGGACTCGCTGCCCGAGGCGCTCTGGCACACCCTGGAAGGCTGGGGCGACATGGACACCACCTGCGCCATCGCCGCCGGCGTGGTCGCCGCCCGGACCGGGCTCGCGGACGTGCCCGCCGCCTGGCCGGCCGCCCGCGAGGACCTCCCCGCTTGGGTCGCCGAGGTCTGACGCCGCCCGGCCGGGCCGGCCACACGGCGCACGCGCCGGCTACTCGGCCGACGAATGAACGACGCGGCGTCCGGACCGGCTACGGGGCGTGCGGCTCACCTGCGGGAGTTGCCGAAGAAGATCCGGTAGAGGATCAGCAGCACCAGCGCGCCGCCGACCGCCGACGCCCAGGTGGCCAGGTCGAAGAAGTGCGCGGTCACCTGCCGGTGCAGGAAGTGCGAGGCGATCCAGCCGCCGACGAAGGACCCGGCGATGCCGATCAGGGTGGTCACCACCAGGCCGCCCGGGTCCTTCCCCGGCAGCAGCAGCTTGGCCAGCGCCCCGGCCACCAGGCCCAGCACGATCCACGCGACGATGCCCATACGTCCTCCCACCCTCCGCAGCGGCGGTCCCGACCGACCGGGCCGCTCTGCACCGGAGGACGCGGCCGCACGCCCCTGCGGTTCCGCTGCACCGGGCGTGGCGCCCGCCCCCGGGACGGCCTGCGCCGCGATACTGCGGCCATGCGCATCCTGATCGCCACCGCCGGCTCCCGGGGCGACGTGGCCCCCTTCACCGGACTCGGCGCCCGCCTGCGCGCGGCCGGCCATCAGGTGACCGTCGCCACCCACATCACCTTCGCCGACACCGTCCGTGCGGCCGGTCTCGAGTTCCGCGCCCTCCCCGTCGACCCGCGCGCCGAACTCGCCTCCACCGGCGGCCAACGCCTCCTGCGGGCCGGCGCCGGACCGCTCGGCATCCTCCAACTCCTGCGCCTCGGACGCGCTTTCATGCCCGCGCTCGGCGACGGCATCGCCGCGGCCACCGAGCAGGGCGCCGACCTCCTCCTCACCACCAGCACCACCGCCGCACTCGGCCAGGTCGCCGCCGAGGCCGCCGGCATCCCCGTTCTCGCCCTCCACCTCCAACCGCTGGCGCCCACCCGGGAGTTCGCCCCCGCCGTCACCGGCACGCGGTCACTCGGCCGCACCGGGAACCTGGTCGCCGGCCACGCCGTCCAGGCCGCCACCGACCGCCTGTTCGCCCCCGCCGCCCGCCGGCTCCGGCGCCGGCTGGGCCTGCCGGCACGCAGCATCGCCCGGGCCCGCCGCGGGCACCCCGTCCTGCACGGCTTCTCCCCCGTGGTCGTCCCGCGCCCGGCGGACTGGCGCCCCGGACTCGACGTCGCCGGCTACTGGTGGCCGCACCCGGATCCCGGCTGGCAGCCCCCGCGTCGGCTCCTCGACTTCCTCGCCGCCGGACCGCCGCCGGTGTTCGTGGGCTTCGGCAGCCTGGTCGTGCCCGATCCGGAGCGGCTCACCACCACCGTCCTCGCGGCGTTGCGCGGCGCGCGCGTCCGCGGCGTCCTGCAGTCCGGCTGGAGCGGTCTCGCCGCGCCGGACGGCGAAACCGTCCTCACGATCGACGACGCGCCGCACGAGTGGCTCTTCCCCCGCTGCGCCGCGGTGGTCCACCACGCCGGGGCCGGGACCACGGCCGCCACCCTCCGCGCCGGCACCCCGGCGGTCCCCGTCCCGGCCCAGCTCGACGCCCCCTTCTGGTCCGCCCGCCTCGCCCGCCTCGGCACCAGCGCGGGCCCGGTCCCGTTCTCCGCCCTCACCCCGGCCCGTCTCACCGCCGCGATCCGGCAGACCCTCGACACCCCGCACCACCGCACCCGCGCGCAGGCCGTGGCCGCCGCGCTGGCCCGGGAGGACGGCCCGGCGAAGGTCCTCGCGGCCGTCGACCGCCTGGCAGGGTGAACGCGCCGCCGTCCACCGCGGTCCCGGCACCAGGGCCAACGGGCACCGGGACGGACAGGCATCGGGACGGACAGGCACCGGGACGGACAGGCACCGGGACGGACAGGCACCGGGCGGACGGGCACCGAGCCGTCACCGCAGGCAGCACGGTCGGCACACGCGGCACCAGGCAGCGCGGTCAGCCGGTCAGCGCCAAGTCAGCACCGGTCAGCACCGGGTCAGCCGGTCAATGCCGTCCGGGCCGCCGCACAGCGGTGAGCCCCGCGTACAGCGCCAGGGCCGACGCGAACCCCACCGCCCACCCGTAGTCGGCGAGCGGCCTGAGCACCGGCACCAGGCCGCGGTCCGGGAACGGCCCGCCGTGGGAGCCGCCGACGGCCAGCAGACCGCCGGCCAGCAGCGCCGTGACGGCACGCCAGTTCCAGCCGCCCGCGTACCAGTACGGCCCGCCCGGGCGGTAGAGGCCGGCGAGGTGGAGGCGGGTGCCGCGCAGCAGCCAGTAGTCGGCGATGAGGATGCCGGCGACGGTCCCGAGCAGGCCGCCGACCACGCCGAGCCAGGTGAAGATGTAGACGTGCGGGTCGGAGATCAGCTTCCAGGGGAGGATGGCGATCCCGACGACGCCCGTGACCAGCGCCCCCTTGCGGAAGTCGACGGTCCGGGGCAGCAGGTTGGCGAGGTCGTAGGCGGGCGAGACGACGTTGGCGGCGATGTTGACGGACAGGGTGGCGACGAGGACGGTCAGCAGGGCGAACAGGATGCCGGCCGGGTTCTCCATCTTGGCGGCGAGCGCGATCGGGTCCCAGACGGGCTCGCCGTAGACGGCCTGGGAGCCGGAGGTGACCAGCACCGAGAGCAGCGCGAACAGCGTCATGGTGGTCGGCAGGCCGAGAGCCTGGCCGCGGATCTGGGCGCGCTGGCTGCCGCCGAAGCGGGTGAAGTCGGGGATGTTGAGCGCGAGCGTGGACCAGAACCCGATCATGCCCATCAGGGCAGGGAAGAAGACCTTCCAGAAGTCACCGTCCCAGCCGAGCCGGGAGGGCTGGTCGAGCAGCGGGCCGAAGCCGCCCGCCTTGACGGTGATCCAGGCCAGCAGGGCGAGCGCGCCGACGATGACGAACGGCGCGGCCCAGTTCTCGAAGCGGCGCAGGGTCTCCATGCCGCGGGCGATGACGGCCATCTCGATCAGCCAGAACACCAGGAAGGAGAGCCACTGCGTCCACGGGTAGCCGCCGAACTCGCCCGCCGTGCGCCAGGATTCGCCGAAGAGCTTGCCGGCGAGGAGGTAGATCCCCTCGCCGCCGATCCAGGTCTGGATGCCGAACCAGGCGCAGGCGACGGCGGCCCGCACGAGGGCCGGCAGGTTGGCGCCGCGCAGGCCGAAGGCGGCACGGGCGAAGACCGGGAACGGGATGCCGTACTTGGTGCCCGCGTGGCCTGTTAGCAGCATTTCTAAAGGACAAAATGGGGCTGCGCTTCAATCAGCCCAGGTCAGAGGCCTTGTTCTCCTCCAGGGGTGCCCACACAGGAACCACGATCACATCCCCGCACTCAGACACCCGCAGCTCACGAACTACCTTACGGAGTAGCGAGTTCAGGCGCTCGACAGGGAGTGAGTCCCACTCATCGATGAGCCCCAGCGCGACCGCAGGCGCGGCACCACGGGCTTTCGCCTGCGTGGAAGCAGTGGCCCCCTTGCTCCTGAGCTCAGCCAGCTCGGCTGACGCGTCGGCCTTCTCTTGCCTCAGCGCCGCCAACGTCTGCTTGTACTCGGCTTCCAGAGAACCGCTGTCATCCTCGTCGAGAAGCGCATAGGCCCGCATGTGGCGGATGACGGCACGCTCCAGCTTCTCGATCTGCTGAGAAAGAGCGTCGGCCCGTTTGTCATCGGCGCCGGCAACGAGCACTCCGGCGGTTCCGACGGGGTGTTTGCCG
>NZ_JBEYVJ010000030.1:0-43343 GCF_040643935.1 Kitasatospora sp. NPDC047058
GACTGTGCCTTGGGGGGCGGGGGGGGGGGGGGGGGGGGGGGGCCGCCCCCCCCCCCCCCCCGCGGCGCGTCAGGCCTTGCGCAGCTCCGCGTAGCGGCGCAGGAAGAGCGCCTCGGTCAGCGCCATCCGCTCCAGCTCCAGCGGGTCGACGCTCTCGTTGACCGCGTGGATCTGGGTGGTCGGCTCCTCGACGCCGATCAGCACGATCTCGGCCTGCGGGTAGAGGGTCTGCAGCGTGTTGCAGAGCGGGATCGAGCCGCCCTCGCCGGAGGCGACCATCGGGACGCCGAAGGCCTCGGCCATCGCCTCGCCCATCGCCTCGTACGCCGGGCCGGAGGTGTCCGCGCTGAACGGGGCGCCGTTGCCGTGCCGCTCGATCCGGACCTGCGCACCGAACGGCACCCGGCCCTCCAGGTGGGCTACCAGCGCGTCCTGCGCGGCGTCGGTGTCGGTGCCCGGCGGCACCCGCAGGCTGACCAGCGCCTTGGCGGCGGCCTGGACGGAGGAGGTGGCGCCGATCACCGGCGGGGCGTCGATGCCGAGCACGGTGACGGACGGGCGGGCCCAGAGCCGGTCGGCGACGGTGCCGGTGCCGGTCAGCGCGACCCCGTCCAGCACCTTGGCGTCGGCCCGGAACTGCTCGTCGGTGTACTGCACGCCGGGCCAGGTCTGGTCGTTGGCCAGCCCGGCCACCGCGACGTCGCCGTGCTCGTCGTGCAGCGAGGCCAGCATCTTCACCAGGGCCTGCAGGGCGTCCGGGGCGGCGCCGCCGAAGGCCCCCGAGTGCAGGTTGCCGGCCAGCGTGGTGACCGCCACCTCGACCACGGTCATGCCGCGCAGCGAGGCGGTGACGGTGGGCAGGCCGGCTGCGAAGTTGCCGGTGTCGCCGATGACGATGGCGTCGGCGGCGAGCAGCTCGGGGTGCGCCTCGGCGTACCGCTCCAGGCCGCCGGTGCCCTGCTCCTCCGAGCCCTCCACGATGATCTTCAGGCCGACGGGGTACGCGTCGCCGTACACCTCGCGCAGCGCCCGAAGGGCCGTCAGGTGCATCAGGATGTTGCCCTTGCAGTCCGCCGCGCCGCGCCCGTACCAGCGGCCGTCGCGCTCGGTCAGCTCGAACGCGGGGCTGAGCCAGGCGTCCTCGTCGAGCGGGGGCTGCACGTCGTAGTGCGAGTAGAGCAGGACGGTCGGCGCGCCGGCCGGGCCGGGCAGCTCGGCGTACACGGACTGGGTGCCGTCCGGGGTGTCCAGCAGCTGCACGTTCGTCAGGCCCTCGGCGGCGAAGGCGTCGGCCACCCACCGGGCGGCCTTGCGGCACTCCTCGACCGGGAACTGGCGCGGGTCGGCGACCGACGGGAAGGCGACCAGCTCGGCGAGGTCGGTGCGGGCCCGGTCCATCAGGGACCGGACGGCGTCGGCCAGGGGCTGCTGCGGCATGCGGGTGCTCCGGGGGACTGGCGTCCGTCCGGCGGGGTGACCCGGACGGACGGTGTCGGGTTGGGGTACCGCCGATCATAGGCCGAGCCCGAACGGTCGGCTGCGGGTGCGGGCGGATGTTCGGGGTGCCGCGACGGACGCCGGGTCACCCGGCCGCATAGGATTGCTCGACGTGACTGACTCCGGAAGCTCCGATCCCCGTAGCCCGCTCGACGCCGCGGCGTCCGGACAGCCGTCCGGGCCGCAGCCTGACCAGGCGGCGGCCGGCCCCGACCGCCTTGACGGCGTCTGGGACGTCGTCGTGGTCGGCGCCGGACCGGCCGGGGCGTCGGCCGCGCACGCCGCCGCGACGCAGGGCCGCCGCGTGCTGCTGCTCGACAAGGCCGAACACCCCCGGTACAAGACCTGCGGCGGCGGCATCATCGGCCCGTCCCGGGACAGCCTGCCGCCGGACTTCCGGCTGCCGCTGCAGGACCGGGTGCACGCCGTCACCTTCGCGTACGGCGGCCGGTTCACCCGGACGCGGCGTTCGAAGCGGATGCTGTTCGGGCTGGTCAACCGGGACGAGTTCGACCTGCGCCTGGTGCAGGCGGCCAAGCAGGCGGGCGCGGTGCTGGTCACCGGAGTGACCGTCACCGGGGTGGAGCAGCGCGGCGGCGACCACCGCACGGCCGTCGTCACCGCCTCCGACGGGCGCAGCTTCGAGGCCCGCGCGGTGGTCGGCGCGGACGGCAGCGCCAGCCGGATCGGCCGGCACGTCGGGGTCTCCTTCGACCAGATCGACCTCGGCCTGGAGGCGGAGATCCCCGTCCCGGCCTCGGTCGCGGCCGACTGGGCGGGCCGGATCCACCTCGACTGGGGCCCGCTGCCCGGCAGTTACGGCTGGGTCTTCCCGAAGACGGAGTCCAGCAGCCTCACCGTCGGGGTGATCTCGGCCCGCGGTGACGGCGAGCGGACCAAGCAGTACCTGGCCGACTACATCCAGCAGCTGGGGCTGGCCGGGTTCCCGCCGAGCGTGGAGTCCGGGCACCTGACCCGCTGCCGGGCCGAGGACTCGCCGCTCTCCCGCGGCCGGGTGCTGGTGGCCGGCGACGCGGCCGGCCTGCTGGAGCCGTGGACCCGCGAGGGCATCTCGTACGCGCTGCGCTCGGGCCGGCTGGCCGGCGAGTGGGCGGTCAAGGTGGCCGAGGCGGGCAGCGCGGCGGAGGTGCGGCGCGAGGCGCTGAACTACGCCTTCGCCATCAAGGCCGGGCTGGGTGTGGAGATGCGGGCCGGCAAGCAGATGCTGGCGGCCTTCGAGCGCCGGCCGTACCTGTTCCACGCCGCGGTCTGCCTGGTGGCGCCGGCCTGGCGGGCCTTCGCCCGGACCACCCAGGGGCACACCACCTTCGCGCAGGTGATGCGGCAGTACCGGTCGGCGCGGAGGCTGGCCGCGCTCGCCTCGCGCTGAGGCCGGCCGCGCTCGCCCCGCGCTGGGGCGGCTCCGGGCGGCCCGCGCTGGGGCCGGCCCGGGCGGACCTCCGGGGGCGGGCGCGGGATGCGCCCGCCCCCGGGGTGGTTCAGCCGGCCCGGGGGCTCACCCGAGGCCGGTGTCGAGCGCCGTGATCAGCGTGCCGTCCGGGGTGTCGCCGGTCATCTCCCAGATCATCGCGCCGAGCAGGTTCCTGGACTTCAGATAGGCCGCCTTCCGGCCGATCGACCAGGCGTCGTCGAAGGTCCACCACTGCCCGCCCGCGCCGGTGTAGCCGTACGCCGCGACCGACTGGGTGTCGTGCCGGACGGTGAGCCCGGGGAAGGCGGTGAGGAGGTTGTGGTACCCGCGGGTGCCGGCCTCCTCGGCGAACTGGCCGGGCGCCGCGCCGGTCGCGGTCTGCCACTCGCCCGCCGCGCCGCCGTCCGCCACGCCCTGCCAGCCGCGCCCGTAGAACGGGATGCCGATGGTGAGCTTGCGCGGGTTGACCCCGGCGTCGAGGTAGGCCCGGACGGCCGTGTCGACGCTGAAGTGGTCCGGGTACGGGTCCTGGGCGTCCGGGTAGAGGTTGGCCTGGTGGCCGGTGCGGCCGGGCTCCCACGAGTTGTCGCTGCCGGCGCCGTGGAAGTCGTAGCCCTGGACGTTGGCGATGTCCAGGGAGCCGAAGATCTTCGAGAGGTCCCAGCCCTGGCCGATCTTGACCGGGTCGGCCGGGGTGAAGGCGGTCAGCAGCCGGTGCGGGCCGCCGAGCGCGTCCAGCTGCTTGCGGAACTCGGCCAGCAGCAGGGTCAGGTCGGCCTTGTCGGCGGTGCTGTGGTGGTTGCCGGCGTGGCCGTCGGCGGAGCCGGGCCACTCCCAGTCGAGGTCGATGCCGTCGAAGATGCCGGCCGCCACGCCGTCGCCGCCGGCGCCGTTGTAGAGCGGCAGGTTGCCCTTGATCCAGACGTCGATGCAGGACCTGACGAACTTCTGCCGGGAGGCGTCGGTGGCGGCCGCGTCGGAGAAGTGCTTGGAGTACGTCCAGCCGCCGAGCGAGACGACCACCTTCAGGTGCGGGTACTTGGCCTTGAGCTTCTTCAACTGGTTGAAGTTGCCGCGCAGTTTCCCCCAGCCGTCGTCGGCCGTGCCGTCCACCGACTGGGCGGCGCTCATCGGGCGGGCGTAGTCGGCGTCCGCGTCGCCCGCGCCGGTGCCCTGGTCCGGGTCCTGCGGGTCGGCGGTGGTGCCCTTGGTGACGCCGGCCAGGCAGGTCAGGTTGACCGGGTCGATGTTCTCGAAGGCGTAGTTGATCACGTCGAGCTTGGCCGCGCTGCCCGAGGTGTCGAGGTTCTTCACGAAGTACTGGCGGCCGTAGATGCCCCACTGGGTGAAGTAGCCCACCCGGGCGTACTGTCCGGCGCCGACCAGGTCCGCGGTGGTGACGGCGAGCGGCGCCGAGGCGGGAGAGGTGTTGTCGGCGCCGTCCCGGGCCTTGACGGTGAAGGTGTAGCCGGTGGACGGGGACAGGCCGTCGACGGTCGCGGCCAGGGTGCCGCCGGTCACCGACCGCACCAGCGCGGCGCCCTGGTAGACGTCGTACGCGGCCACCCGCCGGTTGTCGGTGGCGGCGTTCCAGGCGAGCGTCACGTCGGTGGAGTTCACCGTCGTGGCGCGCAGGCCGGTGGGTGCGGTGGGCGGGACGGGGTCGGTCGCCGGGTCGACGGTGGCGGCGGTGACGGGCGGGCTCGGCGGGCCGGTGGTGCCCCGGGTGTCCCTGGCCCGGACGGTCAGGGTGTACGTGGTGGCCGGGGTGAGCCCGGTGACGACGGTGGCGGTGGTCGTGCTGGTGCCCAGCACGGTGGCGCCGTTCAGCACCTCGTAGGAGGCGACCGGGAAGTCCCCGCCGGCGGCGGCCGGCCAGGTCAGCGCGAGGCTGTGCGCGGTCGACTCGGTGACCGTCGGGGTGCCGGGCGCGGACGGCGGCACGTCCGGACTCCCGTCGCACTTGTCGCCGTTGACCCGGCAGCCGGCCGGTGTGCCGGTCGGGCCGTTGGCCACGAACCAGAAGCTGTAGGGCTCGGTGGTGCCGTGCGCGGGGACGTTCGCGTTGTAGAACGCGTTGGTGGCGGTGACGTGGCGGCCGTTGACCGTCGCGGTGCCGTTGTAGCTGCTCTGGACCGTCACGCCGGCCGGCAGGTCGAACTCCAGCGTCCAGCCGGAGACGGCGGCGGCGTTGTCGTTGCGGACGACGTAGGTGCCCTTCCACCAGGAGCCGTTGTCGGCGGTGGTGAAGGCGGCGGTGAGCCGGCCGGCGGCGTTCGCCGGGGCGGCCAGGGCGGTGAGCGCGGTCAGCGGGAGGAGCAGGACGGCGAGCAGCGTCAGCAGTCTGCTGCGCGGCCGCGGGCGGCGGGCCGGGCGGCGGGCCCGCAGGCGCGCGGGCCGGGGTCGGACGGACATGGTTCTCCCTGCGGCGGTGGGGGTTGGACAGGGTGGTGCAGAACCGTGCGGGTGGTGCGCGGCCGGTGGGGTACGGCCGGTCGGTGCCCGCGCCGTCGGGAGACGGGGGCCACGGGCACTGTAGGAGGACTGGACCAATGCGTCAACAGGTCTGTACCAGTGGGGAGTTGGTGCCGCCGGACGTGCTCGGTCCCGGCGTGGACCGCGGGACGCGCTCGGGCCTGGTGCGCGCCGCTGGACGCGCTCAGCCCCGGCGCGGGCCGCCGGTGAGCTCGTCGCCGAGCGGGCTGCGGCTGTAGAGCACCGAGCGGCCGTTCCGGGCGCGCGTCACCAGCCCGGTCTCGTGCAGCACCGCCAGGTGCTGGCTGACCGCGCCCGGAGTGACGCCCAGCCGGTAGGCCAGCTCGGTGGTCGAGGCCGGTTCGGCCAGCAGGGCCAGCAGCCGGGCCTTCGGCGCGCCGAGCAGTAGTTCCAGGGCGCGCCGGGTCACCGGTGCCGCCGGACCGGCCATTCCGCCCTGCCCGCGGGCCGGATAACTGATCTGCGGCGGGCGGTCGTTGCTGATCATCGTGATCGCGCCGCGGGCGAAGAAGGTCGGCGCCAGCACCAGCCCGCGCCCGTCCACGGTGATGTCGCCGTCCTGCCCCGACCAGCGGCGGTTGATCGCCAGCACCCCGTCCTCCCAGTGCAACCGGTGGTCCAGGTCGGCGAAGAGCGCCGCCGCGCCGTACTGGGAGAGCACCCGCGCCCGGTACACCAGGTCCGCCTCCAGCACCGTGCGGGCCTGCGGCCACCAGCCCGGCGCGAGGCAGACCTCCCAGTACTCCTCCAGCGCGTCGGCGATCCGGGCCAGCAGCCGGGCCGGATCGGCGAGCCCGGCGGCCAGTAGGGCGGGCAGCGGCTGCCCGTGCGGCAGGAAGGTCTGCTCGAGTTCGGGGCGCAGCTGCTCGGGCGGCAGGGCCCGGACCACGGCCAGCTCGGTGCGGAAGTCGGCGGACGGGGTGACCGGGCGGGGCGTCAGGAAGTCCGGGATCCAGCGGTTGGCGGCGACCAGCGAGAGCAGCAGTGCGGAGTCCAGGCGCTCGAAGTCCGGGCGCAGCCGCTCGAAGGCGGGGGACTGCAGCGGGTAGAAGCCCGGGTGGGTCCACATCCGCAGGCTGAGCGCGGCCTCCTGGATCGGCGAGCAGGCGAACCAGGTGGTGGCGAGGTCGGCCAGGGACAGCCTGAACCTGTGCACGTCCCACCCCCCGCTCTGCTCGGACCTTTGAGGCAGAGCCTAAATCAGTACTGCGGGAGCGAACGGAGGCGGTGGGATCGTGGGCATGACCAGCTCACCGGCGGAGACCTCCGCACCCGACTCCGGCCTGCCCGGCCACGGACCGACCGGCCCGGGACGGCCCGGCGACAGACCGGACGGCAGCGGACCGGGCGGCACGGGATCGGCCGGCAGCGGACCGGCCGGCAGCGGACCGGTCGGCCCCGGACCGGACGGCGCGGAACGGCGCGGCTCCGGGTGGGCCGCGCGGCTGCTGCACCCCGATCCGGTGGTCCGCCGGCTGGCGACGCTGACGCTCGTCAACACCGCGGGCAGCGGCCTCTCGCTCAGCGTGAACGTGCTCTTCTTCACCCGCGTGCTCGGGCTGAGCGCCGCCCAGCTCGGGGTCGGCCTCACCGTCGCCGGGCTCTGCGGGGTGATCGCCAGCGTGCCGGCCGGGCGGGCCGCCGACCGGTGGGGAGCCCGGCCGGTCCTGGTGACGCTGGTCGCGGTCAACGGCGTGGGCACCGCCTGCTACGCCCTGGTGCACGGCTACCCCGCCTTCCTGGCGCTGGCCTGCGTGGTCTGCGCGGTCGACCGGGGCGCGGCCGCCGTGCGCAACGCGCTCTACGCCGAGGTGCTGCCCGCCGACCGCCGGGTGGCCGGCCGGGCCTACCTGCGGGTGGTCACCAACGTCGGCATCTGCCTCGGCACGGCGCTCGGCGCGATCGCGCTCCAGGTGGACAGCCGGCCCGCGTACCTGACGGCGATCCTGGGTGACGCCGTGTCGTTCGCGGTGGTCGCCGTGCTGTTCCACCGGCTGCGCGTCCCGGCGGCCGAGCGGCCGGCTGCGGCCCCGGCGGAGGACGGCGGAACCGGTGGGACCGGTGCACGGGCGGCCGGGGAGCGGGCGAAGGGGGCGCGGCGGCGCAACCCCGCGCTGCGGGACGGACCCTTCCTGGTGGTGACGGCGCTGAACGCGCTGCTCTGCCTGCAGTTCGCGATGCTCGAGGTCGGCGTGCCGCTCTGGGTCGTCCAGCAGACCCACGCACCCCGGATCACCGTCGCCGGCACCCTGATCGTCAACACCGTGCTGGTGATCGCGCTGCAGGTCCGGGCCACCCGGGGCACCGAGGACCCGGCCACCGCCGCCCGGGTCTGCGGCCGGGCCGGCCTGATCCTGGCCGCCTCCACCCTGGTGATCGCCCTCGCCCACGGCCTGCCGCCGCTCGTTGCCGCGGCCGCGGTGCTCGGCGGCGTCGCGCTGCAGGCGCTCGGCGAGGTGTTCGCCCAGGCCGGCGGCTGGGCGCTCAGCTACGACCTGGCCGGCGAGCGCGACCACGGCGCCTACCAGGGCGTCTACAACGCCGGAGCCTCCGCCGCGCTGATGATCGGACCGGCCGTGGTCAGCACCGCCGTCGTCGGCTTCGGCCTGCTCGGCTGGGCCGCCCTCGGCGCACTGCTCGCGGCGGCCGGGCTCGCCATGCGCCCCGCCGTCCGGTGGGGCCGGCGGCGGCGGGGCGCCCTGGCACAGGCCTGAGACACGCCTGGCTAGGAGGCGTCGCGGCCCGCGGTCGGGCGCTCGTCGGGGACCACGGCGAGCGCCTCGATCTCGATCAGCACCTCGGGCAGGAACAGCGCCGCGACCTGCATCGCCGAACTGGCCGGCAGCGGCGTGCTGCCGAAGTGCTCGTCCCGGGCCTCGCGCACGGCCGGCATGAACGCCATGTCGGTGACGAAGTACGTCAGCTTGACGACGTCGGAGAACCCGGCCCCGGCGGCGGCCAGACAGCGGCTCAGGT
This sequence comes from Kitasatospora sp. NPDC047058, assembly GCF_040643935.1. Taxonomy (NCBI): domain Bacteria; kingdom Bacillati; phylum Actinomycetota; class Actinomycetes; order Kitasatosporales; family Streptomycetaceae; genus Kitasatospora; species Kitasatospora sp. NPDC047058. Next base: position 8,402 of record NZ_JBEYVJ010000030.1, read on the forward strand.
TCTCGAAGACCTGACGCGCCTGCGCCTTCGGGTCGCCGGCCCCGACCAGCCGCCGCTGCTCGTCGAACGCGACCTGGCCGGAGACGGCGACCAGCCGGCCGGTGCCGCTGACGACCTGGGTGTACCCGGTCCCGGGAGCGACCCCGGGCGGCTCGGCGATGTGGGTGAGGTGCGGGGTGTGAGAGGTCATGCCGTCCATCGTGGCCGACGGGTGATCAGCACACCAGCGGTTTCCGGACAGTCCGGCCCGGGCCGGTGCGCGCTCAGCGGACCACCTCGGGCAGGGCACGGCAGTACCGGCGGTCGCCCTCGCCCAGTACGGCCGCCGGACCGCCCGCCCGCAGCACCACGTCCAGCACCGCATCCGGGTCGCAGGCGTAACCGCCGCTGGCCCAGGCGGAGTTGGCCTCGACCACCGCCCAGCGGCCGTCGTCCACCGGGCCGACGTCGATCACGGTGGCGCTCGGCAGTGTCCCGGCCGCGGCGGCCAGCACCTCGGCCGCGAAGGCGGCCACCTCGGCACGGTGGGGGTCCTCGGCGAGCGGCGCGACGTCCAGGTCACCGTCCACCGCGTAGCGCGAGGCGGTCCGCACCTCCCCGTCCAGCACGAACAGCCGGTACTCGCGGTGGAACCGGACCACCTCGCTGGCCAGCACCGGGGTGTCGTCCTCCAGCGCGTCCGGGCCCGGCAGACCGGAGCCGTCCGGGTACACCTTGGCCGGGAACAGCTTGTCGCCCGGCGGCTTCAGGAACATCGGGCGGCGCAGCGCCCGCGCCTCGGCCAGCGTGGTGAGCGAGACGGCCCGGCCGGTCAGCTCCCGCGGCAGCCGGGCCAGCCACTCGTCGCCCGGCTGCAGCAGGGCCAGGCCGAACGCGCCGCCGACCGCGTCGCCGAACAGCGGCCCGCCGTACACGTGCACGGACGCGCCGAGCAGCTCCTCCGGCGCCTGCCAGGCCGCCGCGGTGTGCACGCGCAGCCCGCGGCGGCCCGCCGCGGTCCGCAGCTGCAGGCCGGTGTCGTTGATCCGGGGCGAGAGGAGGAGGACGGCGTCGGTGGTCATGGGCACCGATGATGCCGTGCCCGGTGCCGTGCCGACCAGCGGGTTTCGCCGCCCGCCACTCGGCCCCCCGCCGGCCGGGCCCGACCGGCCCCCGGCGGGGCCGGGCACGGATTTCCGTGCCGGGTGGCTCTGGCCGAGCGGCGGGTGGGCATGTCAGAGTCGTCCGGGCGCCGTCCCCGCCGGGACCGGCGCCGCCGCAGTCCGACCCACCCTCAGCCGGAAAGCAGGCCCGCACCGATGACCCGCGAAGTGCCCCTCGTCCGCGTCACCACCACCGACGCCGTCACCACCCTGACCCTCGACTCGCCGCACAACCGCAACGCGCTCTCCACCCGGCTGATGGCCGAGCTGACGGCCGGCCTCGCCGCCGCCGCGGCCGACCCGGAGGTCCGCGCCGTGGTGCTCGGCCACGCCGGCAAGGTGTTCTGCGCGGGCGCGGACCTCTCCGAGGCGACCGGCGCGGACCCGACCGTCGGCCCGCGCGGCCTGGTCGACCTCCAGCGGGCCATCGTCGACTGCGCCAAGCCGGTCATCGCCGTGATCGACGGGCACGTCCGGGCCGGCGGCCTCGGCCTGGTCGGCGCGGCCGACCTCGCGCTCGCCGGGCCGGCCGCCACCTTCGCGTTCACCGAGGTCCGGCTCGGCCTCGCCCCCGCCGTCATCTCGCTGCCGCTGCGCCCCAAGCTGGACCCCCGCGCGGCCTCCCGCTACTACCTGACCGGCGAGGTCTTCGGCGCCGCCGAGGCCGCTCGGATCGGCCTGATCACCGAGGCGACGGACTCGGCGGAGTCCACCGGCACCGCGCTCAAGGGCCTGCTGGACGCGCTGCGCCAGGGCTCGCCGCAGGGCCTCGCGCAGTCCAAGCGACTGGCCAACGCCGAGGTGGTGCGCTCCTTCGAGCGGGACGCCGACGAGCTGGTCGAGCTGTCCGCCCGGCTGTTCGGCTCGGACGAGGCCCAGCAGGGCATGCGTGCGTTCCTGGAGAAGCGGCCCGCGCCCTGGGCACGCTGAGCGGCCCGGTCGGCTGAGCGGCCGGTGCAGGTATGGCGGCGGGCGGTCAGCTCGCTCCGCTCCAGCGGACGGCGGCCGTCTCCCGCCACAGCTCCAGCAGCGACCGGTCACCGCTGAGGTCCACCCGCTCGGCCGGCCGCCGGTTCCACAGCAGCAGGTAGAGGTCACGGGCCGGGCCGGCGACCGTGAGGTCGGCCCGCACGCCGTCCGCCGCCGGCGTGGTCACCGTGAGCGGCTCCCGGCTGACGGTCAGCAGCCAGGAGCCCGGACCGTCGGCCGCCCGCAGCAGCACGGTGCGCGGCTGCTCGCTGCGCAGCTCCGCCCGGCCGCGTGCCATGAACCCGCACAGCAGCTCGTCGATGCCGTCCAGGGCCAGCGCGGTGGTCACGCGCGGGCCCTCGGCCCCGGCGGCCGCGTCGGCGTCGAAGCGGTGCACGGCCGTCTCGTGCGCCTGGCGGCGGGCCCAGAACGCCAGCGGGCTCGGGGCCGGCAGGAAGCTCCAGCAGCCGAGGTCGGCCGGCGCCCCGGCGAGCGCCGCCACCAGCGCGGCGTGGCCGGTGCGGAACCAGTCGACCAGGGCGTCGTCCGACGGCGTCGGCCCCCAGGCCGCGCGCTGCCCGTCGTCGTCCAGCGGCGCCGCGAGCCCGTCCCGGACGTGGGCGGTGGCCCAGCGGTGGACCCGGCCGGTGTGCAGCACGAGGTCGCGCAGCCGCCACTCCGGGCAGGTGGGGACGGGCGCGGCGAGGTCGGTGCGGGCGGCGGCGTCGGCGAGGAGCCCGCCCTCGCGGCGTAGGGCGTCGATGTGTTCGGTGATCTTCATGGTCGACGAGTCTGGCACCGCCCGCGGATTTCGGACCCGGTGGGTTCCGGGCGGGTGCGGGCGGGCGGGCGCGGTGGGTTCCGGGCGGGTGTCGGCTCGGGCGTGCGTCCGGCGGGTGTGGCGTCGGCCTGGTGTGATGTTGGCCGCCTCGCGGGTGGCGGCGGGTGTACGGGCCGGTAACGTGGCCGCCATGTCGATCACCCGTTCCCTGTTCTCCGCTGCCCGGTCCGGCGGCCGCCGAGCCGCCGGCCGCCTCGTCCACCGGGGCTGGCAGTGGGTGCAGCAGGTCGGCGCGGTGTCCAGCGAGAGCCCCGGCCCGTACCGGTTCGGCGAACTGGGCGCCGGGACGAAGCTGAGCTTCCCGCTGGGCGCGGTCTTCAACGAGCAGTGGATCACCATCGGCCCGTTCTCGATCATCGGTGAGCGGGTCACCATCAGCGCCGGCTTCCTGCCCGGCCTCGACCTCGGGCCCGAGCCGATCGTCCGGATCGGCGGCGGCTGCGTGATCGGCCGCGACAGCCACATCGTCGGCCACCAGTCGATCGTCCTCGGCGACGACGTGTGGACCGGCCCCGGCGTCTACATATCCGACCAGGCGCACGAGTACCGGGCCACCGACCTCCCGATCGGCAAGCAGTGGCCGCGCAACGAGCCCGTCGAGATCGGCGCCGGCAGCTGGATCGGCACCGGGGCGGTGATCCTGCCCGGCGCGCGGCTCGGCCGCAACGTGGTGGTCGCGGCCGGCTCGGTGGTGCGCGGCGAGGTGCCTGACCACTGCGTTGTCGCCGGCGCCCCGGCGAAGATCGTCCGCCGCTGGACCGCCGACGAGGGCTGGCAGCCGCCCTTCCGGTACGACGCGCCCAGCCCGCTCCCGGACGACATCACCGCCGAGCAGCTGCGCGCCCTGGCCGGCTGGGACCTGCGCCTGCCGGGCGAGTCCGGGGCCTGAGGCCCGTAGGGGCGGTCGGCCGTCGGCGCGGGGAGGCCGTCGGGATTCAGAGCGCGATCGGGCGGTGGCCGAGGGCCGCGTCGACGAGCTGCTCCGCCGTCGCCCCCGCGAGTGCGGCCGGGGGATGGAAGAGCAGCCCGACGACCGCGGGGTGCGGCACGTTGGCCTCCAGCAGCCGCAGGTGGAAGTGGTGTTCGGGATCAACGGCCAGGATCCGGCGGACCAGCTCGGCCAGCTCCTCCCGGGTGATGTCGGACAGCCCCTGGGCCGGCCGGGCGGCCTCCCGGGCGAAGCCCGCCACGCTGCGGCCGCCGTCGTACTCGGCGAAGTCGGGGGCCGTGTAGGCGTGGCCGGTGGCCGCGTTGAAGGCCGTGATCGCCGCCGGTGCCCCGGGGGAGCCCGTGCGGACGAGTTCGCCGATCCGGTCGATCTCGCGGCACAGTGCGTCCAGCCGGGCGGGGCTCACCGGCGGGGGTGACAGTTCTGCCCTGAGTTCCATGGCCGGGATGGTGTTCAGCCGGTACCGACATGCCTCCCGGAGCCGGCGGGCGTCAGGCCGGTTCCTGGGTGCGGGCGGCGTCGTGGGCGGCGATGGCGGCGGTGATGCGGAGCAGGTCGGCGGGCCGGGTGGGGTCGAGGCCGGTGAGAACGGCGATGCGGCGCAGGCGGTAGTCGACGGTGTTCGGGTGCAGGTGGAGCGCGTGGGCGGTGTGGCGGCGGTTGAGGCCGCCCGCGAGGTGGGTGCGGAGGGTGGTGAGCAGGTCGCCGGCGTCCGCCAGCGGCTCGATCAGGGAGGCGAGTCCGGGCCGGGCACGGCTGGGCCGGCTGAGCTGGTACTCCAGCAGCACGTCGTCGAGGCGGTGCAGTCCGGGCGGGCGGCCGAAGGCCTGGGCAACCTCCAGCACCTCGTGGGCGAGCGCGGCCGCGTCCGGCACCCCGGCGGGGGCGGCCGCCGCGGCACCGGCCCGGACGGCGGCGCCCGCGGCACGGGCCGTGCGGTGCACGGTGTCGGCGAGCCGCTGCCAGGTGGCGGCGGGGACGCCGTCCGGCCGGCAGTCCAGCGGGACGAGCGCCACCCCGCCGGAGGCGGAGAGCGAGCCGAGCACCGACTGCCGGGTGCGGTGGTCGAGTTCGGCACGGAGCCGGCGCAGTTTGCGGTGGCCGGCCACCGTGCGGTCGACGCCGGGCGCCTGCTCGTCGGGGTGGTCGGCGACGGCGAGGCGGAGCACCGCGTACGCGGGTGGCAGCCGCAGTCCGGCGCGGGCGGCGTGCTCCTCGGCGGGGGTGCCGTCGAGGAGCGCGGTGAGCAGGGCGTGCCGGGCGGCGTGCCGTTCGTCGGCGAGGCTGCGGCGCCCCTCGACGTAGCCGGCCCCGGCCGTGGTGGTGGCCTGGCGGAGCTGGTCGAGCAGCAGCCGGTTCAGGACGAGCAGGTCGGCCGCGTCGCCGTCGCGGGCGTGCCGGGTGACCAGCTCCCAGCAGACCTCCATGCCGAGGTGGTGGGCGAGCAGGACGGCGTCGAGCGGCACGCCCTCCTCGGCGCGGCGGGCGGCGGCCTCCCGGACATCGGTGAACTCGGCCTCGGGGGCGGGGAGTCCGGTGCGGACGGCCTGGGCGAGGGCGCGGATCCGGCGCTCGGTGACCTGGGCGAGCTCGCCGGTGACCTGCTCGCGCGGCAGCCGGCGGTAGGTCGGCACCCGGGCCAGCAGGGCGGCGATGACGGACTCGGTCAACTCCGGTACGGCGCCGAGCAGTCGCTGGTCGGCGGGCACGCCGCCTATTACCGGGATCCGCCAACCGGGGGTGTGTGCAGGTGGGTTGTGACCGGTCACAGAAAACACCGTCCAGGTCTGGGGGACACCCAAGGGCCGGGCCGGAGGGGCGGCCGCATGATGGAGGCACTCGGGTTACCTGTTGGTAACAAACTTCCGCCATGGAGGCAACAGTTGAGAACCCCACTTCTCCGCTGCGCCGCAAGACCGGTACGCCGCCGGCTGATCGGCGCCCTCGGTTCGGCCCTGCTCGCCGGGGCCCTGCTCGCGGGCGGCCCGGCCGGTGCCGCGTACGCGGCCGACGGCGCGGACGCGACCCCCACCGCGTCCGCCCCGGCGGCCCAACTCCCGCCGGACGGTGACCAGGTGGCCTCGCCGCCCGGGGCCAACGACTGGTCCTGCCGGCCCACGGCCGCCCACCCCGACCCGGTGGTCCTGGTGCACGGCACCTTCGCCAACCGCTACGAGAACTGGCTGGCGCTCTCACCGCTGCTGAAGAGCGAGGGCTACTGCGTCTTCGCCCTCGACTACGGCATGGTGCCGGGCATCACCTCCTCCGGCAGCGGCCTGCTGCTGCCGATCGGCGGGCTCGGACCGATCGACGAGTCGGCCGCCCAACTCGGCCGCTTCGTGGACCTGGTGCGGACGGCGACCGGCGCGGCCAAGGTCGACCTGGTCGGCCACTCGCAGGGCGGCATGCTCCCGAACTACTACCTGAAGTTCCTCGGGGGCGCGGCCAAGGTCGGCAGGGTCGTCGGACTGGCGCCGTCCAACCACGGGACCACGCTCGACGGCATCACCAACCTGGCGCCGTACTTCCCCGGGGTGGCGGACCTGATCTACACCGCCTGCAAGGCCTGCCGGGACCAGGCGGTCGGCTCCGCGTTCAACCAGAAGATGGCCACCCTGCCGGACACCGTGCCGGGCGTGCGCTACACGGTGATCGCGACCGTGTACGACGAGGTGGTCACGCCGTACCGCACCCAGTTCCTCAGCGGTCCGAACGTGGACAACGTGGTGCTGCAGGACCACTGCCCGGTCTCGCTCGCCGAGCACGTGGCGATCGCCTTCTCGCCGACCGGGCTGCACCTGGTCACCAACGCGCTCGACCCCGCGCACGCGACGCCGGTGTACTGCGGCTGACCCGAGCCCGCTCGCGGTAGCCGGCCCCGCGCGGCTGCGGAGCGTTGCTGCCGAAGCGTTGCTGCAGAAGGGTTGAGAGGGTTGCTGCACAGGAAGTCGCCCGTCCGACTTCCTGTGCAGCGGTGCGTCAGCGGAAGGTGACGACGGCGGTCACGCCGTCGGGCCGCAGCCGGTACGGGCCGCCGGGGCCGTCCAGGAGGGCGGCGTCGAAGCGGTCGAGCGTCGTAGCGGCGGATGCGGCCGTGCGGGCGGATGCGGCCGTGTCGGGGTCGGCGGCGCCGGTGAGTTCGGCGGCGCCGGCGAGGCAGAGCACGAGGACCGTACCTCCGGCCGGGACGTCCACGGTCCGGGGTGCGGTGGCCAGGGCGAGGTCGGCGGTCGTGCGGCCGCGCCGGGTCATCACGTTGAAGTCGACCACCGGGCCGCCGAGCAGCCGGCAGTCCGTGGCCGCGTCGCCGGAGAACGCGAACGGGCGGAACGGCTCGTCGATGCGGTGCTCGGCCCCGTCGACGGTCAGCGCCATGCCGGCGCCGTCCACCACGGTGATCACCCGGTCGATCCCGGCGAACACCGAGAACGGCCCCTCGGAGGCCACGTCCGCGAGGCTGACCCGCCAGTCGAAGGCGTCCAGCCCCGCCCCGGCCGGGGACCCGGCCACCTCCCTGGTCACCCCGCCCCCGTTGAGCCACGGAGTGGCCGGCCGCTCGGCCGCCCGCAGTACCTGGATCCGCCCACTGGTCGTCATGGCGGCATCCTGCCACGGGAGCGTGCGGCGGTCAGCGCAGGTCGACCTCGACCCGGTGCTCGCGGAGGATCTCCAGCACGGTGGGGAAGCGGGCGAGGCGGGCCCGGTGAGTGCGGAGTGCGACCAGCGGAGGGTGAACGGGGTGCCGGCGCCCCAACGGCCGTACAGGCAGTCGTCCAGCGCGTCGAGGTTCCAGCCGCGTTCCGGGTGGGGCGTCGGTGAGCCCGGCCGGCCGGGCCGAGCGAACGCCAGAGGCCGGGCAGCGGACGGAACAGGCCGGTGGCGTCCCGGGCGTACGCCCAGAGTTCGTCGTCGTCCTCGCCGATCAGGCGGTACCGGGCTCCGCGTCCACGGCGTCTGCGTAGGGCGGGGTGGTGGGAGGTTCGACGGGATTTCCAGCGGCGACGGCCGGGGCCGTCGCCGCTGCGCCCGTGCGGACGAGTGGTCGTACGCCGCGCACGGTGCGGCGGGCGAACGGACGGCAGATCGCCGTCCCCTCAACGCCCCCGGGCGGTGAGGGGGAGCAGGGCGGCGACGCCGGCGGCCGCGGCGACGGTGGTGAGGGCGAGTGGGAGGCTCGCGGCGTCGGCGAGGAAGCCGATCACGGGCGGGCCGATCAGCATGCCGCCGTAGCCGAGGGTGGAGGCGAGGGCGACGCCCTGCGGGCCGCCGGCGGCGCCGGCCCGGGCGATGGCGAGCGGGAACAGGTTGGCCAGGCCGAGCCCGACCAGCACGAGGCCGGCCAGGGCGAGCGGCACCGCGGGCGCGAGCGCGGCGAGCAGCATGCCGGCCGCGGCGGTGAGGCCGCCGAGGAGCATCAGCCGGGTCTGTCCGAGCCGGATGGAGAGCCAGGTGCCGGCGACCCGGCCGCTGGTCATCGCGAAGGCGTACGCCGCGTACCCGGCGGCGGCCGCGCCGGCCGTGGCGTGGACGTCGTCGGTGAGGTGCAGGGTGGTCCAGTCGGCGATGGCGCCCTCACCGTACGCGGTGCAGAAGGCGGTGAGGCCGAGCAGCAGCACGAGCAGCCGGGCGTGCGGCAGCCGGGCCGTCCCCGAGGGCGGGGCGGCGGTGCGGTCCGGCACGACCGCCGGCGCCGCCGGCCCCCGGAGCAGGACGACGCCCGCGACCACGGTGACGCCCAGTCCGATCAGGCCGCCGAGGGCGAGCGCCCAGGCGGTGGTGAGGGTGGTGGCGAGGAGGCCGCCGGCGCCCGCACCGAGCAGGCCGCCGAGGCTGTACCCGGCGTGGAAGCTGGGCATCACCGGGCGCCGCAGCTGGGCGACCAGGTCGACGGCGGCGCTGTTCATGGCGACGTTGGCCCCGCCGTACCCCGCGCCGAAGAGCAGCAGGACGCCGCCGAGCGCCGCCACCGAGTGGGTGTGCGCGGGCAGCGGGACGGCGAGGCTGAGCAGGGCGAGCGAGCCGACGGTCACCGGCCGCGAGCCGTAGCGCAGGCAGAGCCGGCCGACCATCGGCATGGTGGCGACGGCGCCGGCCGAGACGCAGAGCAGCGCCAGGCCGAGCGCGCTGTGCGAGGCGCTGACCTGGCTGCGGATGTCCGGGATCCGGACGACCCAGGCGGCGAAGAGGAAGCCGTCGACGGCGAAGAAGGCGGTGAGCGCGAGGCGGGCGGCGCTCCAGGGAGTGTCGGGGACGGCGGGTGTGCTGCGAGACTGGGTGGACGGCCGGTCGGCGTGGGCATGGGAACGGATTTTGTTTCGAAGCGGCACAAAGTCACAATAGGGGCGTGCAGCTCACTCCCTCAAGTCCGAAGCCCGCCGGCCCGCAGGCCCCCGGCCGGAAGCCCGCCGGCCCGCGGCCCGGCGTCGAGGCCGACCACGACGCGCAGCGCGACTCCGCCCGCCGCGCGGCCCCCGACCGCGGCCGGACGCTGCTCGGTCCCGCGCTCTCCCTGATCCACACCGGCCAGACCCCGACCCGCTCCGCGCTCACCCGCGCGCTGGACGTCACCCGGGCCACCGCCGGCGCGGTCACCGCGGAGCTGGAGGCGCTCGGCCTGATCACCGTCGACTCCCGCCCGGCGGGCGGCGGCCGCGGCCGGCCCTCGCACCGGCTGGCCATCGATCCCGAAGGCCCGGTGGTGATCGCCGGCCAGATCCACGCCGACGGGCTGAGCGTCGCCCTGGCCGGCCTGGGCGGACTGCTCGACCCCCCGGTGCACCGCCCGCTGCCCGCCGCCACCGATCCGGTCCGGATGCTGCGCGCCGTCGCCGAGGCCGGTGCCGAGCTGGCCCGCCACAGCAGCCGCCGCTGCCTCGGTGCCGCGCTCGCCCTGCCCAACCCGGTCACCGAACCGGACGGCGCCGCGCTCGCCGCCCTGCACTTCGCCTGGCCCAGTGGGACCCCCGTCGCGGACCTGTACGACGTCGAGGTCGGCCGTGCCGACAACGGGCCGCGTGCACTCGACCCGCTGCCCACCGCCATCGCCAACGACGCCAACCTGGCCGCGCTCGCCGAGTACCGGCACGGCGCCGGCCGCGGCGCCCGCCACCTGCTGCTGGTCACCTCCGGCCACCGGGGCGTCGGCGGTGCACTGGTGATCGACGGCCGGCTGCACACCGGCAGCGCCGGGCTCGCCCTGGAGGTCGGCCACCTCACCGTGGACCCGCAGGGCCGGCCCTGCCAGTGCGGCAACCGGGGCTGCCTCAACGCCGAGACCGACCCGGACGCGCTGTTCGCCGCCGCCGGGCTCACCCCCGACCCGGACCGGCCGCTGCTCGACCAGGCCCGCGAACTCTGCCTCGCCGCCTCCACCGACGAGCGGGCCAGGACCGCCGTCGGGCACGTCGTCGACCGGCTCGGCCTGGGGCTGGCCGGCGTGGCCAACATCCTCAACCCCGACCGGGTGGTGCTCAGCGGCCTCCACCGCGACCTGCTGGAGGCCGCGCCCGACCGGCTGCGCGCGGTGGTCGCCGAGCGCTGCCTCTGGGGGCGCAGCGGCCGGGTGCCGATCGTGGGCGCCGAGCTGGGCCACAGCGCGCTGACCGGGGCGGCGGAGCTGGCCTGGCGGCCGTACCTCGCGGACCCGCAGTCGGTCGCGGTGGGCTGAGCGGGGTGCCTGGGGCGGTGCCCGGCGGCGGGTGGGGGAGTCGGTGCCGGGGGCGCGATAAGCGGAACCTGGGGCTGCGAAAACCGTCACTTATCGTGACTCTCCTACACTCGTAGTGAGCAGCAGGGGGGTCGAGCGAGGAGAGTGACCATGGGCGCCCAGCCGAGTGCCGAGCGGACCGACGACGTGGACCGCTCCGACGCGGCCTACCGCAGCTGGCTCAAGGAGGCGGTGCGCAAGGTCCAGGCCGACGCCAACCGCTCCGCCGACACCCACCTGCTCCGCTTCCCGCTCCCCGCCGACTGGGGCATCGACCTCTACCTCAAGGACGAGTCGACCCACCCGACCGGCTCGCTCAAGCACCGGCTGGCCCGCTCGCTCTTCCTGTACGGGCTCTGCAACGGCTGGATCCGCCCCGGCAAGCCGGTGATCGAGGCGTCCAGCGGCTCCACCGCCGTCTCCGAGGCGTACTTCGCGCAGCTCGTCGGCGTGCCGTTCATCGCCGTGATGGCCAAGTCCACCAGCCAGGCGAAGATCGACCTGATCCAGTTCCACGGCGGCGAGTGCCACCTGGTCGAGCGCTCGGACGAGGTGTACGAGGCCTCCGCCCGGCTCGCCGAGGAGACCGGCGGCCACTACATGGACCAGTTCACCTACGCCGAGCGGGCCACCGACTGGCGCGGCAACAACAACATCGCCGAGTCGATGTTCGCCCAGCTGCGCCTGGAGCCGCATCCGGAGCCGGCCTGGATCGTGGCCACCGCCGGGACGGGCGGCACCTCGGCGACCATCGCCCGGTACGTGCACTACATGCAGTACGACACCCGGATCTGTGTCGCCGACCCGGAGAACTCCTGCTTCTTCGACGGCTGGGTCGGGCACGACCCGGACGCGGTCTGCGAGAGCGGCTCGCGGATCGAGGGGATCGGCCGGCCGCGGATGGAGCCGAGCTTCGTGCCCGGGGCGATCGACCGGATGATGAAGGTCCCGGACGCCGCCTCGATCGCCGCCGTGCGGGTGCTGGAGGACGTGCTCGGCAAGAAGGCCGGCGCCTCCACCGGGACGGGCCTGTGGGGTGCGCTGAAGATCGTCGCCCAGATGCGGGCGGCGGGGGAACGCGGCAGCGTGGTCACCCTGATCTGCGACCCGGGCGACCGCTATCTGGACAAGTACTACTCGGACGACTGGCTGGCCGGCGAGCGGATCGACATCGCGCCGTACCGGGCCCGGCTGGAGTCCTTCCTGGCCGGCGGCGCCTGGTCGGGCTGACGCCGGGAGCCCGGAGGCCGGGAGCCCGGAGGCCGGGAGCCCGGAGGCCGGCCGGCTGTCCGGGCCCGGGCCCCGGGCGCCTTCCGGGCCGGGGCGTTGTGGATCGGGGCTGTTGCGGATCGGCGGTGGTGCGGACCGGGGCCGTTCCGGACGGGCCGTTCAGGCGGCGGGCCGGCGCTCGGTGAGGATCAGGAGGCCGGTCAGTGCGACCACGACGGCCGTGGCGCCGTGGATGCCGTAGGCGGCGGCCGCCCGTCCGTGGTGGCTCAGGATGTTGACCGCGTCGTCCAGCGGGACGAGCGCGTCGACCAGGAGCAGCAGGCCGACGGCGCGGCGGTGGCCGGCGGCCAGCAGCACGAGGACGGCGATGCCGGAGGCGAGGTCGCGGATGCCCTTGGTGTCGAAGAAGGCGGCGGCGCCGCCGTGCGGCCACTCGGGCAGACCGAACGCCGAGGCCATGCTGTCCGGGGTGAACATGTAGCCGATCCCGACGTAGCCGATGCCGAGGGCGAGCAGGACGGCGAGGACGGTGGCCGTCCGCGCGCGCAGGGTGTGGGCGCGGCTGCCGGTGGCGGTGGTGGCGGTGGTGGCGGTGGTGCTGGACATGGTGGATCCCCCTTGTGGTGAACCGGTGCGGTCTGGACACCGGTGCCGTGCGCACGGGTGTGCTGAACGCGGCTTGCGCCGCACCGTTTGCTAGCGCCGCTAGGAACTGAAACGACGTTAGCGCGGTCATTGCTTCGTTGTCTAGCGCTGCTAGGATTCCTTCCATGTCCATCCAGGAGCGCCGCGAGCGCGAACGCGCCGAACGGCATCAGCTGATCATCAGGACCGCCCGCGAGCTGGCCGAGGCCGAGGGCTGGGAGGCGGTGACGACCCGCCGGCTGGCCGAGCGGATCGAGTACAGCCAGCCCGTGCTCTACAGCCACTTCGCCAACAAGGACGCGATCGTGGCCGCCGTCGCCCTGGAGGGCTTCTCGGTGCTGGCCGCCGAGCTGCGGGCGGTGGTCCGCAAGGCCGACGGCCCGGTCGAGGCCTTCACCGCGGTGGCGGACGCCTACCTCGCCTTCGGGGCGGCCAGCCCGGCGCTCTACGACGCGATGTTCACCCTCGCGACGGACCTGCCGTTCGGACTGCCGGACTCACCCGCCCCGCTGAAGCAGGCCTTCGCCGCACTGGCCGGCCCGATCGCCGAGGTCGCCGGCGCGGAGGACCCGGAGCCCTTCGCCGAAATGGTCTGGGCGGCCCTGCACGGGCTGGTCACCCTCGCGCGGAGCGGCCGCCTGCGCCCGGACTACGCACAGCAGCGGCTGGCGCTACTGGTCGAGCGGATGCTCGGGGACGAGGCCCGGGCGTACTGACGGCCGGCGCAGCACCGCCGTGCCGGCGGCGAGGTCGACGCCGGTCCGCTTCGGTGCGCCGTCGTGCTCGTCGTCCCGCAGCACCAGCTCGATCCGGCGCTGCTCCAACTGCACGCGCTTGCCCGGGTAGAGCAGCGCGTGCAGTTCCTCGGTGGCGGTCGCGCCCGCCCGGCCGGCCTCCGGGTGCAGGCCCGGCCGGGAGCCCGCCGGTCCCGGCCGGGCGAGCAGCCGACGGGCGACGCCGCCGAGGAAGAACACCACGACCAGAGCGGCCGGCACCAACAGCCCGCCCGCCGCGCCACCGAGAAGCATGCCCATACCGCCTCAACGGACGCCGGCCGTCAGCGGGTTCCCCGCCGGTCGGGCCGAGGGCGTCACGCCGAGGGCGTCACGGCAGCCGGGCGCCCGGCAGGTCGGCGGGCACGAGCAACTGGAGCTCCTCGGTGGACGGTTCGGCCAGCTGGGCGACCCGCATCGCGTGCCGCTCGACCATCGTCTCGAAGACCTGCCGCGCGGTGCGCCCGTTGCCGAAGTTGGGCCCGCGCTCCAGCGAGGCGAAGTGCTCCAGCAGCGCGCCCTCGGTGGCCTCGGCCAGCGCGTACTCGTGCTCGGCGCACTGGGCGCGGGCGATCTCCAGCAGCTCGTCCGCGGTGTAGTCGGAGAACGTGACGGTGCGTGAGAAACGGGACGAGACACCGGGGTTGGCGGAGAGGAAGCGTTCCATCTCGGCGGTGTAGCCGGCCACGATGACGACGACCTCGTCCCGGTGGTCCTCCATCAGCTTGACCAGGGTGTCGATCGCCTCCCGCCCGAAGTCGCGGGCGCCGTCCTCGGGCGCGAGCGCGTACGCCTCGTCGATGAAGAGGACCCCGCCGCGGGCCCGGTCGAAGGCGGCGGCGGTGCGGATCGCGGTGGAGCCGATGTGCTCGCCGACCAGGTCGACCCGGGCCACTTCGACCAGGTGGCCGCGCTGCAGCACCCCGAGCGAGGCCAGGATCTCGCCGTAGAGCCGGGCGACGGTGGTCTTGCCGGTGCCGGGGGCGCCGGTGAAGACCAGGTGGCGGCGGAGCGAGGGGGCCTTGAGCCCGGCCTGGCGGCGGCGCCGGCCGACCGAGATCAGGTCGATCAGCGTGCGGACCTCCTGCTTGACGGTGGCCAGGCCGACCAGCGCGTCGAGTTCGGCGAGCGCCTCGTCGGCGGGCCGGCAGTCCGGGATCGGCCCGATCGCCGCCGTGGCCGGTGCGGCGGCGGCCGCCACCGCCACCGCGGCGGCGGTCAGCGGCACCGGGGGCGTGCTCGGCCGGGCGGCGCGCGGGGCGGGCAGCTCGGGCGCGGCGGTGGCCGGCACCACGTCGTCCGAGGTGCAGGCCTCGACCACCGGTCCGGGCTCGGAGAACTCGAACCCGGCCCGTTCGTTCTGCTCCGCGCGGCAGCGGGTCAGCACGGTGCGGCAGCCGTCGATGATGTGGAAGCCGAAACCCTTGCCGTGCGAGACCCGGCAGTCCTCGAAGGTGCCGCGGCCCTGCGCGGAGACGTACACCCCGGCGTCCGAGCTGGCCCGGACGGTGCAGTCGCGCACCACCGGGTCGGCGCCCTTGGTGACGATCACCCCGGTGGCCACGTCGGAGATCTCGCAGTCGGTGAGCAGCCCGCCGCTGCCGTGGTCGCGGAACCAGAGCCCGGTGCCGGCCTCCTGGACGCGGCAGCGGCTGAGGGTCACCCCGGCGCCGCCGCTGACCGAGACGGCGGAGCTGCGGATCCGGCTGAACGAGCAGCCCTCGGCGGTGGCGGCGGAGTCGCGGTCGAGGACGAAGAGCGCGTCCGGCAGGTCGTGCAGCGAGCAGTCGGTGAGGGTGAGCCGGGCGCCGTCGCTGACCCAGAGCGCCGGGTACTCGCCGGAGGAGCCGTGCAGTTCGCAGGACTCGGCGGTGGCCTCGGTGCCCTGGTCCCAGACCGAGAGTGCGCCGCGCCCGAAGTCCCGCACGGTGCTGTTGACGAGGCTGAGCCGGGCCCGGCCGCGCAGGTCGGCGCCGTTCTCCGGCAGGTCGTGCACCCGGCAGCCGGTCAGCACCAGTTCGGCCTCGCCGTCCAGGGTCAGGCCGTTGCCGGTGACGCGGTGGATGTCGCAGTCGACCAGCCGCCCGCCGGCCTGCGCCTCGGCCTGTACGCCGCTGCCGCGGATCTCGTAGATCTCGCAGCCGGTCAGTTCGGCGGCGCTGCCCGGGTCGGTGAGCAGCACGCCGGCGCCGGACGCGTGGTGGATCCGACAGCGTTCGAGGGCGGCGGTGGCGCCGGCGAGGACGGCCAGCCCGGCCTGCCCGGCGGCGGTGACCTCACAGTCGTCGAAGGCGGCCGCGGTGCCCTCGCCGCGCAGCCGCAGGCCCAGTCCGGCCGGGTTGGCGACCACGCAGCCGCGCAGGGTGGGCCGGGCACCGCCGGAGACCTCCAGGCCGGTGGCCGAGCGGGTCTCCACCCGGCAGCCGCTGAGCGCGGGGGTCGCGTCCGGGCCGGTGACCAGCACGGCCGGGACGGAGCTGTCGCTGCCCTCGATCACCAGGTCGCGGACGACGGCCGCGGCGGTGACGGTCAGCGGCACGCCGCTCGGCGGGTCGATCCGGACCGTGCCGGGGCCGTGCGCCGGGACGACGGTGACCGGCTTGTCCAGCACCACGTTCTCCCGGTAGGTGCCCGGTCGCAGGGTCACCGTGTCGCCCGGTTCGGCGGCCGCGAGGGCCTCCGCGAGGGTGTCGTACTCGCCGGCGCGGCGCCGCCAGCGGGATGCGCTGTCCTGGGTGACCCGGACCCTGTGCTCAGCCATGACGGTCTGTCGTCCCCACCTTCGTCGAGCCGGCGATCAACGGGCCGTACGCGCGGGGGTGCGCGGGCCGTCCGCCCACCGTAGCGCGCCCGCGCGGGTGGTCCGGCCGCCCGGCGGCGGGCGGGGCCGGGGACCGTTTCGTCTTCACCACAAGCTTCAACGAGCGCGCACAGTCGCAGTTCCGGACGCGGCGCCGCCGGGTGGGGCCGCCGGTGCCGCGTCGGCCCGTGCCGCTCCGCCGGTGCTGCGTCCGCCTGCGCCGCTCCGCCGGTTCAGACGAGTTCGCCGGCCGGCCAGTGCGCGCCGTCCTCCAGCACCTCGACCTCGTCGCCGACGCGGAGCGTCCCGAGCACGTCGCCCTCGGCCCCGGCCGGGCGCTCGGGGATCAGGTTCTGCCCGAACGCGGCCTTCTTCAGCAGCCGGTGGTGCTTGGCGAGGGTGCGCAGCGGCTCCTTGCCGCGCCGCTCGCCGGTCTCCTGGTCGGTGGTGGTGATCACGCACCGACCGCAGGGCTTGACCACCCGGAAGGTCAGCTCGCCGATCCGGATCCGGCGCCAGCCGTCCTCGGCCCACGGCTCGGCGCCGTCGACCACCACGTTGGGGCGGAAACGTTCCATCGGCAGGGTCTCGTGGCCCTGCGGGTTCTCCTCGGCGATCAGCTCGTTGAGCCGGGCCAGCGAGGAGGTGGAGGCGAGCAGCAGCGGGAACCCGTCGGCCATCGAGACGGTGTCGCCGGGCGCGGAGAAGTCCGGGTCGGCCGGCCGGGCGCGCGGGTCGTCCAGGTGCACCAGGCGGTAGTCGCCGAGGTGTTCGGCGATCCAGAGGTGGGCCTCCTTGGCCGCTTCGGCGGCGCGGAAGCGGGTGCCCCAGACCTCGACGTCGACGAGCGGGTCGCCGGCGGCGACGGAAGGTGCCGGGACGGCCGTGCGGGAGCCGTCGGGCGCGGTGAGGGTGAGCGTGCCGTCGTCGGCGAGCTCGGCGCGGATCTGGCCGAGTGCGGCGTTCTCACGCTGGCTGACGAACCGTCCGGTGGCGTCGGCCAGCATCCAGCGGCGGTCGCCGTGCAGGCCCCACGGTTCGACCCGCGCGTCGGCGGGGCTCAGGCGGTACATCGACTTGACGGGATAGAGGTGGAGTCCGGTGAGCAGCATGATCCCATCCTGCCAGGCGGTGCGCATGTGCCGGCACCCCGTCCTCCCGGCGGTACCGGGCCCGTACGCGCACGGACCGCCCGGACGCCGTGGGGGCGGTCCGGGCGGTCCGTGGATGACCCGTTTCTCCGTACGCCCGGCGCGGGGGCGCCGGGTGGTGCTCAGGTGGTGCGGGTTCGGGCCGGATGGGGCCGGCCCGGGGTGTTCAGTAGGCCTGGCCCTGCGGCTGGTAGCCCTGCTGGAACTGGCCGGGCTCGCCGTACCCGCCCGGACGCTGCGGCTGCATCGGGCGGACCGGCGCGACGGGGGAGACGGCCGGGCGCAGGTGGGTGCCGCCGAAGCTCTGGTCGCCCTGGCCGGGGAATCCGGCGCCGGACGGGGAGCCCCCGGCGAAGGACTGCTGGCCGCCGAACGACTGCTGCCCGCCGAAGCTCTGCGGGCCGCCGTTGGCCTGGCCGGCCGGCTGCTGGCCGCCGAAGGAGGCCGGGCCGCCCAGCGGCTGCGCGCCGAAGGTCTGCTGGCCGCCCTGTCCGGCGCCGACGAAGGTGTTCTGCCCGCCGAAGCTCTGGCCGCCGGAGGGCTGGTAGCCGCCGGTGGCCTGGGCGAAGCCCGGGGCGGGGGCCTGTGCCCGCGGGGCGGCGAGGTACGGCTGCGGGCCGCCGTAGCCGGGGACGGGCGGCTGGGGCGCGGCGGCGTACGCCGGCGCGGGCTGCGCCGGGATGTACGCGGTGGCGGGGCCGGCGGAGGGACCGCTGCTCGGGCCGGGGCCCAGGGCGAGACGGGCGGGCGGCAGCGCGGGGAGGTTGCTGCCGGGGGTGTCGTACCCACCGCCGTACCGGTTGTTGTCGTAGGACTGGCCGAGGCCGGATCCGTAACCGGTGGACAGCGCCGGCGGCAGGGCGGCCGGCACGTTGATGGGCGCGATCTGCGGGACACCGCGTTCTGCGACGAGGGAGTCGTAGATGGGCGTGCCGGAGGAAAAGGACGGAGAGGGGTAGCCGACTCCGTCGTAGGAGCGGGGCGAGGTCATGGGGCATACGGTAAGCCCACAATGCGGCTGCTGAGGAGAGTGGGAGGCCGAGCAGTTCGAGTGTTTACACAGTCTTCGCTCGCACAAAGGTTTCGAAAGTCGTAAGAACGGACATTTTGACGGCGAGTTCAGGCCAGCTCCGGGCCGGGTGCCGGGCTCGAACGGCACCCGGACGGGACCACCGAAGGCTGGTGCGGTGACGGGCCGGTGGACGGTCCGGGGCCCGGCGAAGAAACTTTTGCGGGCGGGGCGTGCGCTGGCGCATTCGAGCCCCCGTCGGCGGACCGGCGGGGGCTCGTGAATGTTTCGGGGATAAATTTCCCGTGAGCGCAGGTCAGGGGCCCGAAGTGCGGCTCTCGGAGCGCCGCTGCGCGGGCCCCGGCAGGTGCGGGCCTCAGCGGGCCTCGACGGGCCGGGGCGACGCGGCGGTCTGCGCCGGGAAGCCCGGCCGGCCGGCCACCTCGGAGGTGCAGAAGGAGCAGCGCACCGCGGCCGCCGGGATCGGGCTCAGGCACTCCGGGCAGTCCGCCTTGGCGGCCGGCGCGGGCTTGGCGCCGTCGAGCCGCGCCTGCAGCTTGCCGACCGGCACCACCACGACGAAGTAGATGACCGCGGCCACCAGCACGAAGCCGATCAGCGCGTTCACGAACACGCCGTACGGGAACCGGGTGCCGGCCACCGAGAAGGTCTTCTGGGTGAAGTCGCCGACCGCACCGGTCGCGACCCCGACGAGCGGGGTGAGGAAGGCGGTCACGAACCCGGTGACGACGGCGGTGAAGGCGGCACCGATGACGATGCCGACCGCGAGGTCGACGACGTTTCCGCGCAGCAGGAAGCTGCGGAATCCCTTGAGCACCGGGTGACTCCAAATCCGTTCGGGGGAGGGTGGGATGGGACCGCGGGCCCCGGCCGGACATCCTGCCGACCGGCGGTACCCGCGGTCCAACCGCGTTCACCCGAACCGCGTAACCGGGTCCCGGCCCGGCCGGACGGCGCGCAGGCGCTCCGCGTACGGCCGGATCCGGGCCCCGCGGCGGCGGGCGGCTCCCGTCAGACCCGGCGCAGCCGCAGCGAGCGCTCGTAGAACTCCACCATCCGGCCGGACACCTGGTGCAGCGTGAACGCCGTCAGGAACCGGGCGCGCGCCGCCTTCGCCCGCATCCGGGCCGCGGACCGGTCCTCCAGCGTGTCGGTGAGCGCCGCCGCGAGCTCGGCCGGCCGCTCCGGCGGCACCAGCCGCGCGTAGTCCTCCGAACCGACCGTTTCCCGCAGGGCCGGCACGTCCGCGCAGACCAGCGGCACGCCGACGCCCATCCCCTCCATCGCCGCGCTGCCGAACCCCTCCCAGCGGGACGGCACGGCCAACGCGTCCGAGGCGGCCATCAGGTCGAAGACGTCGTCGCGCGGCCCGAGGAGGCGCACGCTTCCGGCGGCCCGGGCGAGCGCGGTCAGCCGCGGCGTCTCGCCGCCCTCGCCGCCGGCCAGCAGCAGCACCGCCTCCGGCGCGGCGCGCAGCACCCCGGGCCAGGCCTCCAGCAGCACGTCCAGGCCCTTCCGGTACTCGTGGCGCGCCGCCGCGAGCACCACGGGGACGTCCTGCGGCAGGCCGAGCGCGGCCCGGACGGCGGCCCGCCGGTCCGGCGTGACGGTGCCCAGCACCTCCGGGTCGCGCCCGCGCGGGACGACGTCGATCCGCTCCCGCGGCACCCGGAGCCGCTGCGCCATCGCGCCGGCCACGTACCGGCTCAGCGCGTGGAAGCGCCGGGTGCCCTGGGCGGTGGCGGCGTCCACGGCCTGCGCGGCGCGCACCTTCCACGGGCCGGCGCCGCGCGCGCCGAGGTGCCCGGGGCCGTACGCCGGGTCCACCAGGCTGGAGACCACCGGCGTCCGGGCCGCGAAGGCGGCGGCCCGGCCGAGCACGTCGGACTCGTACAGCGTGGTGTGGACGAGGTCGGGCCGGCGCTCCCGGACCATGCGGCGCAGTGCGGCGGCGGTCCGCGCCCGGGTGGCCCGGCCCACGCCGAACACGTCGGCCCCGGCGCCGGTCAGCTCCGGCTGGAACCCGCCGGGCGATTCCCTGAGGTACGCGACGTCCAACCTGACGCCGGCCCGCACCAGTTGGGGGGCCATCGCCACCAGCCCCTGCGCGGCCCCACCGGCCCGGCCCACGTCGTCGATCACATAGAGCACATGCACAGGCCCCCGCCCTCCCGGGCGCGGCTGGCCTCCCGTGCCGGCCGGCGCCCTGACTGCCGCTCAGCATCGCAGGTGGCGCCCGCCGCCCGCCAGCGGAATCGGACACGAGCTGCCCCGCCCCCGGGGCGGCCGGGGGAGCGCGGCGGGGCGCGTACCCCGGCGCAGCCGGCGGGGGCGGGGCCTGGCTGCCTGCCTTCCTGCCTGCCCGCCGACGCCCGGCAGGCCCTCTTCACCGAGGTCCGGTCCCGGAGCCGGCCGGCGCCCGGCCCCGTACCGGCGCCAACAACCCGTCAAGATCCGCCCTCCCCCTGGGAACCGGCGCGGCACAGGCGCATACTTCCCTGCGCGGTTGCACCCGTACGACGGAGCCAGCAGGGACTCCGCCCGGGTGCACCGGCACGGGGAAAGGTCACCGACATGGTGGTACTCGCGGGCCTCGCGGCCCTGGGAATCCTTTGGCTCGCCACCGGGGTGCGGGTGGTGCAGCAGTACGAGCGGGGCGTGGTCTTCCGGCTGGGCCGGGTGCACGGACAGGTGCGCCAGCCCGGCCCCACCCTGCTGCTCCCGCTCGTCGACCGGATGCGCAAGGTGAACGTGCAGGTCATCACCATGCCGGTGCCCGCGCAGGAGGGCATCACCCGGGACAACGTCTCGGTGCGGGTCGACGCGGTCGTCTACTTCCGGGTGATGGACCCGGTGCTCGCCACCGTCGACGTGCAGAACTACACCTTCGCCATGTCGCAGGTCGCGCAGACCTCGCTGCGCTCGATCATCGGCAAGAGCGAGCTCGACGACCTGCTGTCCGGCCGGGAGAACCTGCACCGCGGCCTGGAACTGATGCTGGAGACGCCGGCCGTCGGCTGGGGCGTGCAGATCGACCGGGTCGAGATCAAGGACGTGGCGCTGCCCGACTCGATGAAGCGCTCGATGGCCCGGCAGGCCGAGGCCGACCGCGAGCGGCGCGCCCGCATCATCACCGCCGACGGCGAGTACCAGGCGGCCGAGAAGCTCGCCCAGGCGGCGGCGATGATGGACAGCTCGCCGTCGGCGCTCCAGCTGCGCCTGCTCCAGACGGTCGTCGAGGTGGCGGCGGAGAAGAACTCCACGCTGGTGCTGCCGTTCCCGGTCGAACTGCTCCGCTTCTTCGAGGGCGCCACGCCGAAGGGCGGCACCGCCCCGGCGGCGGGCGCCGGCCAGGCGGCGACCGCTCCGCAATCCACCGAGTCGGCCGGGGAACCGCCCGCGCTCGCCAAGGCCGCGCCCGCCGCCGCGTCCGCGGTGATCCCGCCGCGCCCGGAGCACGCGCCGCGCGCCGAGTGACGCAGCGCCGGGTCCGCCTCCCGGCCCGGGGCCTCCCGCCCCGGGCCGAGATCGCGGTCGTGGCCGCGCCGGGTAGTGGTGGCCGGGTGGTCGTTGCCGGGGTGGGTCGTTGTCGGGCTGCGCCGATCGGGCGAATCCCGGCGCGGCCGCCCCGGGGCGAGTAGCCGATGACGGTCCGTCATGGCCACACTGCCCGTTGTGAATTCGCTGCTGAGGTCCACCGTCCTGCTCGCCGTCGCCGCCGGGATCGCCGCAACCCCCGTCCAGGCCGGCGCAGCCACCGCCCAACCGTCCACCGAGGCCCCCCAGTCCGTCCGCCTCGACCACGTCCTGCCGGTGCAGGAGAACACCCGCACCGAGGCGGTCGAGTTCTTCTGGTACGACTGCGGCCACTCCCAGCAACTGGAGCAGCCGCTCCAGGCCTGGGCCGAGAAGCACCGCGCCGACGTCGAGCTGCGCCGGGTGCCCGCGATCTGGCCGGGCAGCCGCGAGGAGGCCGTGCAACGCGGGCACGCGCACCTCTACTACACGCTGGAGCGCCTCGGCCTGGTCGAGCGCCTGCAGACCAGCGCCTTCCGCGCGATCCACTCCAACGACCAGGACCTCACCACCGAGGACACCGCCACCGACTGGGCGCTGCACCAGGGCGTCGACCCGAACGCGTTCCGGGACGCCTACCGCTCCGACGAGGTGCGCCGGGCCGTCGACGACGCCGCCCAGCAGTTCATCCGGTACCGGATCAACGAACTGCCCACCGTGATCGTCCAGGACGACGCCCGCACCACGCCGACCAAGGCCGGCGGCGTCGAGGCGATGCCCGCGGCCATGGACCAGATGGTGGCGCAGGAGCAGCAGCGCCACCCCCGTCAGGCCCGGGACTGACCACGGGCCCGATCCCGCCGGCCGGGGAACCGAACCCCGGCGTGGCGGGGGCCCACTCCTCGGTACCGGCGCGCAGCTCCTCGGCGAGCGCGACGGCCACCACCGGACGACAGCCGCTCCGGGGTTCGCGTGAACCGGTCCGCGCGCCGGCCGACGCGATCCGCATGCCCGCGGCAAGGGTGCGGTCCGGCGGCTGGACGACCCGAGGGCGCGGCTCGTCGTCGTCGGCACCGGCCCGGCTCTGGAGCGGCTGCGGCAGTGGGGGCGGCCACCGCGTGACCGCCCCCACCGGCCGGTGGTACCGGCTCCCGGTTACCGGCTGCGACGCAGCAGGTAGGTGACGAAGCCGAGCGTGCCCCGGTAGCCGTGCAGCCACTCCGAACGGTGCCGGTCCGCGGCCTCGCGCGCCGCTGCCGCGTCCGGGTGCTCCGGGTGGTCCAGCGCCCAGGCCGCCAGCGAACCCGTCCAGGAGAACTCGTAGTCGTCCCACTCCTGGAGGCTGCTGACGTACCCGTACACCGGCGTCCAGCCGTCCGCGATCACCCGGTCGGTGGTGGTCGCCAGGTCGGCGTAGTCGTCCCCGGTGGCGCCCAGGCCGTCCAGCGCCGCCCGGTCGGGCTCGCGCTCCCAGAAGCCCTCGCCCACCAGCACCGCACCACCGGGCGTCAGGTGCTCGCGGGCGGCCGCCAGGGTCGGCAGCAGGCCGCCGAAGGCGTGCGTCGCGCCGACGTTCAGCACCAGGTCGAACGGCTCGGTGGCCTTGAACTCCCGGGCGTCCAGGTGGTGCAGGCCGAGCCGCCGCTCCAGGCCGAGGGCCGTGGCCGTCTCCCGGGCCCGGGTCAGTGCCGCGGCGTCGAGGTCCACCCCGACCGCCCGCCAGCTCGGCCGCGCCGCCAGCGCCCGGACCAGCCAGCCGCCCTCGCCGCAGCCGAGGTCCAGGGCCCGGCCGGCCTCGGTGTGTGCGGTCGCCCGGGACAGCAGCCGGGCCACCGACTCGTCGGTGACCGGTGCCGCGATCGGGTGGTGGGCATGGGCGAGGCGCGAGATCGTCTGACGGTCCATTCGGACAGTGTGGACCAGCCGGGCTCAGTACGTCCGGCCTTTCCACGCGGCCCCGCGGCCGCGCCAGTGCTGCACCGCCGAGTCCACCGTCATCAGCAGGTACAGCGCCGCCGTGAACGGCAGCAGCAGCGCGGCCGCCGCCGGCTGCCGGTAGTAGCGCAGCATCGGCACGAACGTCCCGGCCATCAGCGCCCAGGCCGCGCCGCCCGCCGCGGCCACCGGCCAGCGCGCGGCGGCCAGGCCGGCCACCGTCGCCACCGGCGGCACCAGGTACACCAGCGCCAGACCGGCCACCGTCCCGGCCAGCAACGGCACCGAGTGCCGCAGCTGGGCGTACGCGCTGCGGGAGACCATCCGCCAGAGCTGCGCCAGACGCGGGTACGGGCGGACGCTGTCCACCTGCTCGGCCAGCCCCAGCCAGGTCCGGCCGCCGGCCGCCTTCACCGCCCGGGCCAGCGACACGTCGTCGATCACCGCACCCCGGATCGCCGCCACCCCGCCGATCCGCTCCAGCGTCTCCCGCCGCACCAGCGAGCAGCCGCCCGCCGCCGCGGCCGTCCGGGCACCGGGCCGGTTGCTGCGGCGGAACGGGTACAGCTGGGCGAAGAAGTAGACGAAGGCCGGCACGACCAGCCGCTCCCAGCCGGTCTCCACCCGGAGCCGGGCCATCTGCGAGACCAGGTCCAGCCGGTTACTCTCGGCGGCGGCCACCAGCTCGGCCAGCGAGTCCGGGCCGTGCGCGATGTCCGCGTCGGTGAGCAGCAGGTACTCGGCGTCCGGACCGGCCAGCTCCACGCCGTGCCGCAGCGCCCACAGCTTGCCGGTCCAGCCCGGCGGCAGCGGGGGAGGGGTGGTGACGGTCAGCTCCAGGCCGTCGGGCGTGGCGAGCGCGGCCGCGAGCGCGCCGGTGCCGTCCGAGCTGTGGTCGTCCACCAGCACCACCCGGGCCCGCCCGGGGTACTTCTGCGCCAGCAGGGACGGCAGGCTCACCGGCAGCACCTCGGCCTCGTCCCGGGCCGGCACCACGACGACGACCTGCGGCCAGCGGGTCGGCGGACGGCGGACGGGGAGCCGGACGTCGGTGCGCCAGAACAGCCCGTGGCAGCAGGCCAGCCAGAGCCAGACCAGCAGGGAGAGCACGGTGATCCACAGCAGGACGGTCACCCGGGCAGTCTGCCGCACCCCGGGCCGGGGGCGGGGCATCGACTAAAGTCTTGCCCTGTGAAGATCGCACTGATGGACTCGGGAATCGGCCTGCTGGCCGCCGCTGCCGCCCTGCGGAGTCTCCGGCCGGACGTCGACCTGGTGCTCTCCTCCAACCCCGTCTCCATGCCCTGGGGCCCGCGCACGCCCGAGGAGGTCACCGAACTCGCCCTGGGCTGCGCGCGGGCGGCGGCCGCACTCGAACCGGACGCCCTGGTCGTCGCCTGCAACACGGCCTCGGTCCACGCGCTCGCCACCCTGCGCGCCGAGCTCGAGCCCGCGCTGCCGGTCATCGGGACCGTGCCGGCGATCAAGCCGGCCGCCGCGCTCGGCGGACCGGTCGCCATCTGGGCCACCCCGGCCACCACGGGGAGCGACTACCAGCGCGGGCTGATCCGCGACTTCGCCGGCCCGGCCGCCGTCACCGAGGTCGCGTGCCCCGGCCTGGCGGACGCCGTCGAGCACGGCGACGACGCGGCCATCGACGCGGCCATCGCCGACGCGGCCGCCCGGACGCCGGCCGGCACGGCGGCCATCGTCCTCGGCTGCACCCACTACGAGCTGGTCGGCGACCGCATCCGCGAGGCCGTCGCCCCCGTCGCCGCCCCGCACCTCACCCTGCACGGCTCCGCCGACGCGGTCGCCGCCCAGGCCCTGCGGCGCGTCGCCGACCCCGGCCGCACGGGCGACGCCACCCTCACCGTCCTCCACGCCGGCACCCCCGCGGCGTTCCCGCCCGCAGCCCTCCTCTACCCCCAGGGCCGCACCCTCCCCACCCCCACCCCAGCCGCCTGACCCACCCCCTGCCGCCCGAGGTGGGTCGGTAGGGCTTCGCTCTCAGTGCCTGCACGCGCGGTGCCCGCGTAGGAAGTCGGCGGGGCCGACTTCTGGTGCGTGGGCGGGCTGGTGTCCCGGGAGCGGCTGGCCTCTCTCGGCGGGCACTGCTGCGGTGGCCTCGCGCGCGTAGGAAGTCGGACTGGCCGACTTCTGGCGCCCGGCCCTGGGGGCTGCAGTGTGGTGGGAGTCGGAGCAGCCGCGCCGACCCGTGCCGCGTAGGAAGTCGGGCTGGCCGACTCCCTACGCGGGGTAAGCAGGGGGCGGTTCAGGCGACGGCTTGGCCGCGCCAGCGGCGGTAGGCGGGTTCGAGGCCGGACAGGATGGTGTCGAAGCGGCGGGAGCTGGTGGTGGAATCCACCTGGAGGCGGCTGATCTGCAGGGGGTGGTCGGGGAGCCGGGGGCCGAGCCGGTGGTCGGAGAGGAAGCCGAGACCGTACCCGAGCTCCTGGAGGACCGCCTCCGCGCGCGGGTCGTGGCCGCCGTCGGGGTAGGCGAAGGCGACCGGTGGTTCGCCGAGCCAGCGGGTGAGGGCCTCGTGGGCGCCGGTGATCTCGGCGCGCACGGTGGCGTCGTCGCAGCGGCCGAGGCAGGGGTGCCCCTGGGTGTGGTTGCCGATGGCGACGCCGCCCTCGCGCAGGGCGATCAGGTCGGCCGGGGTGAGCTGCTCCTGCCGGGGCGGCCGGCGGTCGGCGCTGACCCGGAGCTCGTGGAGGCTGCGCCGGCGATCGGGGTCGGGCATCGCCTTCAGGCGTCGCAGCAGCTGTGAGGGGTGTCCGCAGTCGAGCGAGCGGGCGCGCCCGCCGTGACGGGCGAGGAAGTCGGCCTCGTGCCACCAGAACGGCTTCTCGGTGCCGATGAGCTCGGAGATCACGAACGCGGCCGCCGGGATGCCCCGGTCGTTGAGGGCGGGCAGGGCGTGGGTCAGGACGCTGCGGTCGGCATCGTCGAAGGTGACGAGCACGCTGCGGGCGGGCAGCGGGCGGCGTTCCTTGACGGCGCGCTGGACGGCGGTGAGCGACACGGGGGTGGCGAGTCTTCGCAGCCGGTCGAGCTGGGCGCCGAACGAGCGCGGGTCGGTGACGCCGTGGTACGCGAGCACGGCGAGCCGCTGCGCGGCCCTGGCCCGGAACAGCGGCTGGACGGGGGCGAAGCGCAGCCAGTCACCCCGCGCGTCGGCCCGGCAGGGGTCGGGTGCTGTGGCGCGCTGCCCGGAGGTGGCCGGGGGAGCGGGCTGGGGGGCCGCCACCGGACGGGCTGCGGGCTGGAGCATGGCGGGCTGGCGAACGGCAGGCGGGCGAACGGCGGGCTGCAAGGCGGCCGGCTGCCCGACGGCCGCCTGCGACAACGCGCGCACGTTCACGCTCGGCAGGGGGCGGACCATGGAACTGGTCCGCCGAGCCCTGCTGGTCGACGTGGTGGACTGGGACTGCGGCACGGTTCCCCCTCGGTCGCCGGTGCGGCGTGGCGGTACCGCCGGAGGACGGAGCCCGGCCTCCGACTCCAGGGCACGGCGGCTCCGCCCCCTGGGTTATTCCTGTCCTCGGTGGGGACTCCCCACCCGCACCGAGGACGGCTCCTGGATCGCTCAATGTAGTGGAGACCCATACACCCCGTAGATGGTTGTACCGGACGAGCGAGGATTTTTCGCAGGCCGGAACCTGCCACCGCCCGGCGTGCGCCGGAGTGTTTCCGGCGCCGTTCCGGTCGCGTAGGGTGGCGGCCATATCACTCCCCGCGGGCTGCCTCCGCGGCTGTGCCGGGGTACCTTGGGCTCATGGCAGATGCGGACCGTGATCCCTTTCACTTGCACGGCGCGACCCGGATGGCGCGCGCGTGGAGTGGTGGCGCGCTGGTCACCCACCAGATTCCGCTAGCGGTGGTCGGCTTGGCCTGCCTTGCGATCGGCATCGTGGTCGCCGTGGCGGTTCCGGACAGTGACGGTCCGGCGTGGGCGATGGCGGTGGCCGGCTGCCTCGCGGCCGGGGTGCTGCTGCTGGGCCGGATCGCGTTCGCCGTGCTGCGGGCCCGGCGTGGCGCGACGCTCTGATCCTTTTCGGGAAGGAATGCGGTAAAGCCGGAAAGGGCGGCCGCCACCTGAACGGTTGATCGATTCACATCAGTCGGATCGGCCGGTTTTTCAGTCCGCCTGCCAATTCCTTCTCGCTTCTTTCACAATTCCAGGGCACCTGCCCACAGTTCCCCTTACTGTGAATTCCGTGCGGCCGCCAACCGGGTCGGACGGACGGCCATCTGGGCCTGCGCCGACAGGGTGCCGCCGCGGGTGGCGGAGCGCGGAGGGGGAACGATGAGCGGCACCGCCGGGCCGTCGGATACCCGGGTGGCGGGGGCGACGGGGGTGACCGGAGAGGCCGGTGTGACGGCGGCGACCGGTGTGACGGGCGAGGCCGGAAGCCGCGCGCCCGGCGTCGGCCCGGTGCGGCTGGTGCCGGAGCGCGTCTACGCCGGGATCGTGGCGGCGGCCAAGGCGGTGGACGCCCGTGCCTGACAGCCCGCCGCCCGAGCATCACCTGCCCTCCGAGCGTCGACGGCCCGGCGACCGGCAGCCCGGCGGTCGGACGCCCCCGGTTTCGTTGCCGCCGCGCCTGCGCGGCCCCCGCGGCCGCCGGCTGCGGGTGGCTCACCTGACCACCGCCGACGCGAGCCTCCACCTCCTCCTCGCCACCGAGCTCAGGGTGGACCTGGAGGCCGGCTTCGAGACCTACGGCATCAGCGCACCCGGCCCGTACGTCCCCGGCCTGGAGATGATCGGCGTCCGGCACGAGCCGCTGCACGCGCTCACCCGGGCCCGGCAGCAGCCACGCGCCGACGCTGCGGCCGCACGCGAACTCCTCGCCGTGCTGAACCGGATCCGCCCGGACGTGCTGCACACCCACGACCCCGAGACCGGCGTGCTCGGCCGGGTACTCGGCCGCCTCGCCCGCGTCCCCGTGGTCGTCAACACCTGCCACGGCCTCCGGAGGCAGGCCCACGAACCCTTCGCCAAGCGGGCGTTGGTGCTGGGAGCCGAGGCCTTCGCGGCCCGCTTCTCGCACGCCGAGCTGTACCGGAACGGTGAGGACCGCCGCACCCTGTCCTGGGCCGTCCCGGCCCACCGGTCCCGCGTGGTCGGCGACGGCGTGGACCTCACCCGGTTCGCCGCCGACCCTCGGGACCGGGCCCGCATCCGTGCCCGGATGCGCGCCGAACTCGGCGTCGGACCTGACGAGTTGCTGGTCGGCGGGGTCGGCGGGGTCGGCCGCCGGGTCGCCGGGAAGGGCATCGGCGAGTTCGCCGAGTCGGCCCGGGCGCTGGCCGGCAAGGCCCGGTTCGTCTGGATCGGCCCGGAGGACCCCGAGCACCCGGGCGGTCCGGACGCCCACGGCACCGCGTCCGGCGTCGAGTTCACCGGCCCGCACAGCGACCTGCCGGCCGTCTACGCGGCACTCGACGTCTTCGTGCTCCCCTCCTCCCGGGAGGGGTCCTCCCGTTCGGCCATGGAGGCCGCGGCCGGCGGGCTCCCGATGGTGCTCGGCGACGTCCCCGGCTGCCGCGAGATCGGCACCCACGACGAGCACCTGCTCCTCGCCCCGCCCGGGGACGCCCGGGCCCTCACCGCCGCGCTGGACCGGCTTCTCACCGAGCCCGGCCTGCGCGAGCGGCTCGGCGCCGCAGCCCGTCGCCGCGCCGCGGCGCACTTCGACCAGCGCGCCGTCGCCGGGGTCTCCCTGGAGACCTATGCGGCCGTGGCCCGCGCCAGGGCCCTGCCCTGGACGGTCGACTGAGCCCGGGCCCGGGCCCACCAGCACCGCATCGGAAGCCGCTCGGCCCGGTGGCCAGGACCGGGTGGTGCGGCAAGGGGTTCGTGATCCGCAGCTGCGGCACCTCGTCCGCGTCCGGGAACCGCCTGTCCCGCATCGTGCGGAATCCGGGACGTCGGTGGTGCCGGGCAGGCGCGGGCGACTTCGAGCACCTGTTCGATGTTGGCTTCGATGAGCTGCACCGACGGGTCGGAGCAGGCGAAGCAACATGGCTGGAGGACGGCTTCTTCCAGCTGGACGAGCTGTACTGCCGCCGGCCGACGCCGGGCGGTGACCGGGAACTGTGGGAGCTGCCCGTGTTCGGGGGCGGCACACTCCGGACCCCACCGGCGGCCCGGGCCATGTGGCCCTCGATCCGCCGGACGTGGCGCGCACGGCAACCCACCTGAGCGGGGTGTCGTTCACGGACCTGTGGCAGACGTGGACGCGACGTCCGTCGTCCGAGCCGGACGAGGAACTGCGGGAGCGCCTGGCTCGGGACCATGTGGACCTGCGCGCCTTCTACGGAAGGTCGGCGGAGCAGGGCTGGGCGGTGGCCGAGCACTTCTCCTTCTGACTCCCGATCGGGGTCGACGTGGGGGCGCCAGGGCAGTCGCGACCACCACCGCCGCGACCACGGTGAAGCCCGCGACCGGCGCCCCGACCGGCGCCCCGAGCGGCCGGATAGGCTGCGGGGTATGGCCATTCCCACCTTCCTCGCCGAACTCCGTGCCCTCGTCGGCACCCGCAAGCTCTGGTTGAGCGCCGCCGTCGCCGTCGTCGTCGACGACCAGGACCGGGTGCTGCTCGCCCAGCGGGCGGACGACGGCCGCTGGGCGCTGCCCGGCGGGATCCTCGAACCGGGCGAGCAGCCCGCCGACGGCGTGGTGCGCGAGTGCCTCGAGGAGACCGGCGTCGAGGTCGTCCCCGAGGTGCTCGCCTCGGTGAGCGTCACGCCCGATGTCGTCTACCCGAACGGCGACGTGACGCAGTACCTGGTGCTGGTCTTCCGCTGTCGCATGGTCGGCGGCGAGGCCAGGATCAACGATGACGAGTCGCTCGCCGTCGGCTGGTTCGGCCTGGACGAGCTGCCGCCGATGATCGAGCAGGAGCACGCGTGGCTGCGTCAGGGCCGCGAGGCCCAGGGTGGGACCTTCTTCGACTGGGACGGAAAGGAACACGCGTGACCGGCGGTCTGTTAGCCGAAGTCCCGCTGGCGGACGGGCCGGTGGAGTTCCGCGGTGCCCTGCACCTGGAGCGCACCGCGGCCGGCCTGCGGCCCTGGCGGCTGCCCGACTGGACGGCCGTCCAGTTCCCGGACGACGGGCTGCGCCGGGTGGTCATGATGCCCTCCGGCGTGCGGCTGGCGTTCCGGACGGCGGCCACGGTGCTCGAACTCGCGCTGCACGCCGAACCGGACCCCCTGTACCCGGGTGCGGTCGAGCTGTGGCTGGACGGCGTCCGGGCCGACCGGGCCGCGATTCCCGCGGCCGGTGGGCCCGTCGTGCTGCGATTCACCACGCCGACGGCGGACCACGGGACGGAACACGAGGCGGAGCTCTGGCTGCCGCAGTGGACCTCCGTCGAACTGGCCGCCCTGCGCGCGGACGCACCGGTCCACCCGCCGCGTCCGACCGGCCGGCGGCGCTGGCTGCACCACGGCAGTTCGGTCAGCCAGGTCCCGGAGGCCGACTCGGCCGCCGACACCTGGCCGTGGATCGCCGCCCGGCAGGCCGGCGTGGACCTGCTCAACCTCTCGCTGGCGGGCAACGCCCACCTGGACCCGTTCACCGCCCGGACCCTCCGCGACCAGCCGGCCGACGTGATCAGCCTCAAGCTCGGCATCAACGTGGTCACCAAGGCGGCGTTCCGCCTGCGCGCCTTCGTCCCGGCCGTGCACGGCTTCCTGGACACCGTCCGGGACGGCCATCCGGACACCCCGCTGCTGGTGGTCTCCCCGATCCTCAGCCCGCCGTTCGAGCGGACGCCGGGGCCGGCCGGGTTCGAGGAGGCCGGGACCGGGGCCCGGTTCGCGGCGACCGGCGACCCGGCGGACGTCAAGGCCGGGGCGCTCAGCCTGGAGGTGGTCCGGACCGAGCTGGCCCGGATCGTCGCCGTCCGGGCCGCCACCGACCCGCACCTGCACTACTTGGACGGTCTCGCGCTGCTCGGCCCGGACGACGCCGACCGGCTCGCCGACCTGCTGCACCCGGACCCGGCCGGGCACCGGCTGATCGGCGAACGCTTCGCCGGGCTGGCCTTCGGCCCGGGTGGCCCGTTCGCCACGACGGCGCAGGCGCAGGCCTGAGACGAGCGGCGGAGCGGTGCCGCCGGGCCCGAGCAGTGACGAGGGCTCAGGACGTCCGGAACCCTGCCCGGCCGGCTGCAGCGGGCCGCGTCCGGCATCTCCAGGGGGCCGGTGGCGTTGACGCGGTGGCCGGCCGGTCGGTGCTTCGCCTCGTTCGGCAGGGCCGGTTCGAGGATGCTGCCCTCGCACAGCGCAGCAAAGCACACCACGGCGTCGGTGCCGGTCGGACCGGCGTCGCCACCGCTCGGCAGGGCGCCCAGGCCCCGGACCTGGTCCTCGGGGCGGGCCGGGAGGGCCCGGACGAGGTTGGCTCCGGGGGTCCCGCCCGCCGGTGACGCCCACGCGCATGGCTGAGGTTCCCCCTCCGACCGTCCGGCCGTTCGGCCGGGTTCTGCGCCGATGGTAGCCGGGCGGTCACCCGCTGTGGAGGGGAACGCCGAGAAGTGCCGGTCGGGCGGCGCCGGTTCAGTCCTTGTGCTGGCGGTAGGCCTCCTCAGCGGCGTCCAGCACCGCCGCCAGGTCGCCCCCCGCGGTGGCGGTGGCGACGGCGGCGACGGCGCCCTCCACGAACGGGGCGTCCGCGAACCGTACCGGGAACGGCAGGCCGTGCTCGTCCGCGTTGGCGAGCAGGGCGCGGACGGTGGTCACCGCACCGCCCAGGTCGGCGAGGATCACCACGCCGTGACCCTGGTCGACCCGGCGGGTGGCGGCCGCGACCAGCACCGCGCTGATGCCCGGGCCGGAGACCAGGTCGCCGCCGGTCCCGGCGACCGGGGCGGGGGACTCGGTGCCGGTCAGCGCGAGGGCCAGGGCCCGGACCGCCACGGCCAGCTCCTGGCTGTGCGAGACCAGCACGATCCCGACCCGCCCGTGCGTGGGCGGCCGGCCCGGCGTCGGCCGGGGCAGCGGGGTGCGGGAGGGCGGGGTGCGGGGCGCCGGAGGATGGGCCGAGGGGGCGTCGGAGATGGGGATGACATCGGCGCGGGTGCCGTCCCGGCGGCTCATCGGCTGCTCCTCGGGGCGTTCGGTGGGGTTTCCCACACTCTGGCAGCTCGCCCGCCGCCCGCCCGCGCGGGACACGCTCAGCGAGGCGCGCCGTGCGGCGGCCGCGGGATGCAGCGACCGAGCGTCAGGCGGCCACGGGTGAACCGGCCGAGCGTCAGGAGTGCCTAGCACAGACCCGGCGCCCCGCGGGGCCGGTCGCGGGCCGCCGGTCCCGGGCGGAGGGAGTCCTCGGCAACCCGCTGACCGGTGCCACGGCGGTGACTAGGCTGGCACCGTTGGACCGTCGGGAGGAGACCAGTAGTGGCAGCCAACATCGGGACTGACGTGGATTCGGCCGTGGGCTCGGCCGTGGACCTGGCCACGGAGCCGGTCGTCGAGGGGGCCGGGGCGGCCTCCGGGAGCGCCGCCGGTGTGATGCCGGCGCTCGCGCCGAACGGGAAGCCGAAGGTCGACTTCACCGGTGCCACCTGGCTCTGCAGCAGCCAGGGCGTCGGGGACGTCCAGATCGCCTTCGTGGACGGCTACATCGGCATGCGGGACGGCCGTCAGGAGGACGGCCCGGTCCTGGTCTTCACGCCGGGGGAGTGGCGCGCCTTCGTGCTCGGCGCCCGGGACGGCGAGTTCGACCTCACCTGAGAGGTCCTCAGCAGCCCCCGGAGGAAGCAGCCTCCGGGGGAGCGGTCTCCGGGGCGAGCGGCCTCCGGAGGAGCCGTCGGACGGGTCCCGGGCCGGGGCCCGTCCCCTCCCGCGCATCGGGTGTGCATCGGTCGGATTTCTTTTGAGCGTACCCGGTCATTATTTCTGTTGACTGTTAGACAAACGCAGCTCAGAGTATGAGCACAGGCAGACGCCGTGCCCACCGCCCCCACGCGGCCAGACACGGCGCCTGCTGTGCAGCCCGGCAGTGCTGCCAGGCCTGCCTCCCAGAAATCCCCTGCGCACCGGGGTGCGTCGGCCGGTCCCGACCCTGCGAGAGGGCCGGCAGTCGCCGGGAGGCTGGCACCGGAACCGAGAGCGACTCGGTGGCCGGTACCGGGTGCTCGGGACCCGCACGCCCCCACGCGGCGGCGTCCCGAGCAGATCCGCGGGAGCGACGGGCCGGGGCCCCGCGGACCTTGCTTGTGTGGAACTGTTGGCTTGTGTGTTGTGCTCGCTGTGCTGTGCGGTGTGCGACGACGAAGCTGGGTGCTCGGCTGTTCGGCACGACATGTGCACAGTGAGGGATACGCGTGTAGGGCCGCGTTGCGACATGCCGTCCCCCCGAAGGGTGAAACCCAGAACGGCTGTCGTGCTGAACCGAACGTAGCCCGGACGGTTGCTCAGAGTCAACATTGGTCTCTGAGCGTGGATCTCCGTCCGGCGCCCCACCCACCCCGCGAGCGTGGTGTGCCGGGCACGTACGATGTTCCCATGTCTTTTCTCCGCCGTCGCTCCGGACAGCCCGCCGGCCCGGACTTCGACGTGCTCGCGATGGACCCGGGCGACTGGCCCGGCGACTTCGGTGCGGCCATGATGACCGGCCCGGACGGCTCCTGCCAGGGGATTTTCCTGCGCTACGACCTGTTCGGCGGCAGAGGCCCGGCGATGTTCATCGGCAACCTCCCCGAGGGCTCGCCGGCCCGCGACACCGGGGACGAGGTGCCCTTCGAGGTCCGGCAACTGCTCGCGGCGCTCGAGAACGACGAACCGGTCGAGTTCGTCTCGGCCGAGGACTTTCCGGTCATGCTCGGGGACGACCTGCTGATCGTGAAGAAGGTCAAGGTCAGCGAGGGTCGGGTGTTCTGTTCCCAGTTCGGGCGCAGCGACGGCGTCCAGGTCACCATCGCCTCCTGGGACCGACCGATTTCGGACGACCTCTACCAGTTGCTCAAGCCGCTTCCGGCGGACATGTTCCAGCAGAGCTGACGGGCGCCCCGGCGGCTCCCGCCCGGGGCCGGTTCCGTGCCCCGGGCGGCCCTTGACGGTTGCGATCACCGCTTCGTACAGTCGCGACCATGTCGTGCCGTCTCCCGCTGCTGACCTGCCGCAGCCGTCCGGACCTGCGACGCGCCGCCGACGCGGCGTGTCCGGGCCGCTGAGGGGGACTCGTCCCCGAGGCGGCGGGCAGCCGGCCGAGCGGCCGGCGCCGGTCCGGG